>NZ_JBHWEB010000036.1:16975-80647 GCF_042734395.1 Amycolatopsis sp. NPDC059657
AGCTAAACCGGGCCGACCTAAATTAACACCCTCACCACGCATTCCGTGGTTCGTGAGGGGTACGGCCGGTTAGAACCGGCCGTACCACTCACGAGCCCGGCTTCAGCCGACGGTGACGGTCGGTTCGCCTTCGCCGATGGACTCGCCCGCTTCTTCGGCGATGCGCATGGCCTCTTCGATCAGGGTCTCGACGATCGCGTGCTCGGGCACGGTCTTGATGACCTCGCCCTTGACGAAGATCTGCCCCTTGCCGTTGCCCGAGGCGACACCCAGGTCCGCCTCACGAGCCTCACCAGGACCGTTCACCACACAGCCCATGACCGCGACCCGCAGCGGGATCTCCATGCCCTCGAGCCCCGCGGTGACCTGCTCGGCCAGCGTGTACACATCCACCTGCGCGCGCCCGCACGACGGGCACGACACGATCTCCAGCTTGCGCTGCTTGAGGTTCAGCGACTGCAGGATCTGGATCCCGACCTTGACCTCTTCCACCGGCGGCGCCGACAGCGACACCCGGATCGTGTCCCCGATGCCCTGGCGCAGCAACGCACCGAACGCCACCGCCGACTTGATCGTCCCCTGGAACGCCGGGCCCGCCTCGGTCACACCCAGGTGCAGCGGGTAATCGCACTGCTCGGCCAGCAGCTCGTAGGCACGCACCATCACGACCGGGTCGTTGTGCTTCACCGAAATCTTGATGTCATGGAAATCGTGCTCGGCGAACAGCGACGCCTCCCACATGGCCGACTCCGCCAACGCCTCCGGCGTCGCCTTGCCGTACTTCTCCAGCAAACGCTTGTCCAGCGACCCCGCGTTCACGCCGATCCGGATCGGGGTGCCGTGATCCTTCGCGGCCCGCGCGATCTCCTTGACCTGATCGTCGAACTTGCGGATGTTGCCAGGGTTCACCCGCACCGCCGCGCACCCCGCCTCGATCGCGGCGAACACGTACTTCGGCTGGAAATGAATGTCCGCGATCACCGGGATCTGCGACTTCTTCGCGATCGCCGACAGTGCCTCCGCGTCGTCCGCCGACGGACACGCGACGCGCACTATGTCACATCCAGCAGCCGTCAGCTCCGCGATCTGCTGCAACGTCGCGTTCACGTCCGAGGTCAGCGTGGTGGTCATCGACTGCACCGAAATCGGGTGCTCGCTGCCCACTCCGACGGACCCGACCTGCAGCTGGCGGGTCTTGCGTCGATCGGACAGAACGGGCGGAGGCAGGGCCGGCATTCCCAAAGCGACAGTCACCCTGTCAGGGTACCTTCGGAAGGTGGATGGGGTTCACGATGTCAGCCGTTACGGTGAGTAGCGTGACTGCTGCTCCCAAGAAGACGAGCACCATCGTGATCGAGGAAAGCTTCGTGTAGTCGACCGGTCCGCCCGCCACCTTCCCCCGGGCTTTGCGGAGCAGATCACGCACGCGCTCGTACCAGGTCACCGCGATGTGCCCGCCGTCGAGCGGCAGCAGCGGCAGCAGGTTGAACACGCCGATGAAGAAGTTCAGCGTCGCCAGCAGGTAGACGAAGATCTCCCACAGTCCTCGGTCGACGGCCTCGCCGCCGATGATGCTCGCGCCGACCACGCTGACCGGGGTGTTCGGGTCGCGCTCGCCGCCGAAGATGGCGTTCCACACGGCCGGGATGCGCGAGGGGAACTCGATCAGCCGCTGGAAGGTCTGGTCGAACATCACACCGGTGTGGTGGATCGCGCCGCCGATGCCGTCGAGCGGGCCGTACTTCAGCGGCGGCGGTGCCGCGTTCGACCGCGAGGCGCCGATCATGCCGAACTCCTTGACGGAGCCGTCGGCCTGCAGCCGGGAGATCTTGGGCACGGTGATCGTCAGGTTGACCGGCTGGCCGTTCCGCTGGACCACGAACGCGGTGGGACCCGAGGCCACCTGGATGGCCTTGACCGCCTCTTCCCAGGTCTTGGTCGGCTTGCCGTTGATGGAGTCGATCCGGTCGCCGGGCAGCATGCCGCCCGCGGCGGCGGGAGCCACGTCGCCCGGCTGGCAGACCACTTCCTTCGCCTGCGCCTCGACCTCGGCCTTGGTGGTCGCCGAGCGGACGCACTTGGAGATGCTGGAGATGGTCGCGTCCGGCGCCTTCTCGGCCGCCTCGATGTCCGGCAGGCCCATGGTCACGCCCATGATGTAGAGCACGAGGAAGCCGAGGATGAAGTGCGCGGCCGACCCCGCCGAGAGCACCACGGTGCGCTTCCAGGTCGGGAACCGCCACATCGCGCGCTTGGACTCTTCGGGGGTGACCTCGTCGAGCGCGGTCATGCCCGCGATGTCGCAGAACCCGCCGAGCGGGATCCACTTGAGGCCGTACTCGGTCTCACCGCGGCGGAACGAGAACACCGTCGGCCCGAAGCCGATGAAGTAGCGGCGCACCTTCATGCCGAAGGCCTTGGCCGTCAGCATGTGGCCCGCTTCGTGCAGTGCGACCGAGACGCAGATACCCAGCGCGAAAAGGATCGCACCCAAGACGATGACCACGCGCTACTTCCTCCCAGACATCGCTTCGGCAGCGCGGGCGCGTGCCCACTGCTCCGCCGCGAGTACATCGTCCACGTCGCGCGGTTCGCGACGCCATTCATCGGCGGCTGCCACCACCTGGGAAACAGTGTCCACTATCGACGTGAAGCTGGTGTTCTGCGCGAGGAAGGCGTCGACCATCACCTCGTTCGCCGCGTTGTAGACCGCAGGCAGGCAGCCACCGGCGCTGACCACGTGCCTGGCCAGGTCGACGGCGGGGAACGCCACGTTGTCCAGCGGCTCGAACGTCCACGCGGTCGCCCTGTCCCAGGTGCAGGCGGGTGCGGCGGCCGGCACCCGGTCCGGCCAGTTCATCGCCAGCGCGATCGGCAGGCGCATGTCCGGCGGGCTGGCCTGCGCCAGCGTCGAGCCGTCGACGAAGGTCACCATCGAGTGAATGACCGACTGCGGGTGCACGACCACGTCGATGCGCTCCGCCTCGATGCCGAACAGCAGCGTCGCCTCGATCAGCTCCAGGCCCTTGTTCATCAGCGTGGCGGAGTTGATCGTCACGACCGGCCCCATGGACCAGGTCGGATGCTTGAGCGCGCTCTCCAGCGTCACGTCGGCGAGCTCGGCGCGGGTGCGGCCGTGGAACGGGCCGCCGGAAGCGGTCAGCACCAGCCGGTCGACCTCTTCGGCCCGGCCGCCGCGCAACGCCTGCGCCATCGCCGAGTGCTCGGAGTCGACCGGCACGAGCTGGCCGGGCTTGGCACGCGACAGCACCAGCGGGCCACCCGCGACCAGGGATTCCTTGTTCGCGAGCGCCAGCATCGAGCCGGTGGCGAGCGCGCGCAACGTCGGCTCCAGGCCCTGGGAGCCGGGCATGCCGTTGAGCACGACGTCCACCGGGACGGAGTCGATGAGCTCCAGCACGGCACTGGGACCGGCGAGGATGCGCGGGATGCGGAAGTCGCCCTGCGCGTACCCACGGCGCTGGGCCTCGGCGTACAGCGCGAGCTGCAGGTCCTCCGCCGCGGTCGCCTTGATCACCGCGACGGCCTCGACCTGGTGCGCGAGCGCCTGCGCGGCCAGCGCGGCCGGGTCGGAGCCGCCGGCGGCGATGCCCGCGATCCGGAACAGGCCAGGGTTGCGGGCGGCCACGTCGAGCGCCTGGGTACCGATCGAACCGGTCGAACCGAGCACGAGCACACTGCGCGAAGTAGTCATCGTGACCGATTGTCTCGCGGGGCCTTCGACGGCGCGTCGCGAGGTGTGGAAAGATTCGCCGCGTCAGCAAGCACAGCGCGGGCAAGGAGAGATCGTGGCGAGCAAGGCGGTCGAGAAGCGGGCTTCGAACCAGGTGGACCCGCGTGACGAGCCGTCGGCCGAATGGGGCTGGCACGGGTCGTTCCCGCTGGCCACCCGCATCGCCGGCTGGGCCAGCGCGGTGATCCTGCTGATCATGCTGCACGGCAACCACCAGGGCGCGACCGAGGACCTGTGGCTGGTCGGCCTGAGCCTGTTCCTCGCGTTCATGCTGGTGCTGGACATCCGCAAGCAGCGCACCGCGTGGCGTAAGTAACACCCAGACACGACACCGGGGGCGCCGCGATGTTCGCGGCGCCCCCGGTGCTGTCCGTGCCTAAAGCTCGCCGGCGACCCCGGCCAGTTCCTCGCCCACCGTCTCGGGAGACTCCACGGGGGCTTCGGGTTTTCCGGTGAGCAGCGAAGCGATCGCACCCAGTACGCACACCCCGATCGCGAACACGAAAGCGACCGTCAAACCCGCCGAGAACGGCCCTGAGATCAGGTTCGGGAAGAACCCGCGCCCGGTGAGGAAACTCGCCTGGTCCGGCGGAAGCTGCGTCAGCTGCGGTCCCAGCAACTGCTGAATCGGGTTATAGCCGAGGAAAGCCGCGAACAGCACGGCCACCGCCGGCAGGTGCGCCAGCTGCTCGGCCGAGCCGGCCGGCACGCCGTGCGCCATGAGGCCCTGGCTCATCGTCGCGGGCAGGTCGCGGGACAGGCCCGCGATGATCAGGCTGAAGAAGAAACCGATCGACAGCACCATGGCCGAGTTCTGGAAGGTCGTCATCATCCCGGCGCCGGAGCCGCGGGCGTCGGCGGGCAGCGAGTTCATCACCTCGGCGCGGTTCGGGGAGGAGAACATGCCCATGCCGACGCCGTTGAGCAGCAGGATCGCCGCGAAGGCCCAGTAGTCGAAGTCGACCGGCAGGACGATCAGGAGCGCGAACGTCACCGCCGTGATCGCCAGCCCGCCCGACGAGAGCAGGCGGCCGCCGACGCGGTCGGACAGCATGCCGCTGGCAGGCGCGGAAATCAGGAAGCCGATTGTCATCGGGAGCATGTAGATGCCTGCCCACAGCGGCGTCTGCTCGAAGGTGTAGCCGTGCTGCGGGAGCCAGATGCCCTGCAGCCAGATGATCAGGATGAACTGCAGTCCGCCACGGCCGAGCGAAGCGCAGAGGTTCGCCACGTTGCCCCAGGTGAACGCCTTGATCCGGAAGAGCGAGAGGTTGAACAGCGGGTTGTCGACGCGCATCTCGATCACCACGAACGCGACCAGCACCGCGAAGCCGCCGATCAGGCAGGACAGGACGAACGGGCTGCCCCAGCCGGTCGGCGCGGTGCCGTAGGGCTGGATGCCGTAGGTGATGCCGACCAGCACCGAGAGCAGGCCGACGGCGAAGGTGATGTTGCCCCACCAGTCCATCCTGGCGTGCTTGCGGATACCGGTGTCGTGCAGTTTCAGGTACGCCCAGATCGTGCCGACGACGCCGAACGGGACCGACACGAGGAAGATCAGGTTCCAGTTGATCGGCGCGAGCACCCCGCCGACGACCAGGCCGAGGAACGAGCCGGCGATGGCCGCGACACCGTTGATGCCCAGCGCGAGCCCGCGCTGGTTGGCCGGGAACGCGTCGGTGAGGATCGCCGAGGAGTTGGCCATCAGGAACGCGCCGCCGACGCCCTGCACGATGCGCCAGCCGATCAGCCACAGCGCGGCCGCGTCACCGTCGAACCAGGTGATCGCCAGCAGCACCGACGAAACGGTGAACACCGCGAAGCCCATGTTGTACATCCGCGCGCGGCCGTACATGTCGCCGAGCCTGCCGAAGCTGACGACCAGCACGGCGGTCACCACCAGGAAGCCCATGATCATCCACAGCAGGTAGCCGGTGTTCGACGGCTCCAGCGGGTTGATGCCGATGCCCTTGAAGATGTCCGGCAGCGCGATGAGCACGATCGAGGAGTTGATCGTCGCGATCAGCATGCCCAGCGTGGTGTTCGACAGGGCTATCCACTTGTACCGGGGACCGAGATCCGTCATGGTTAGCAATGCTAAGCAATATGCTTGCATCTGGCAATCAAGCCGGGATTTTCCAGGCGAGAGACCAGTCACAGCGTTGTGGAGTCCTTTGTGGACTCTTTAGCTTGACTTGATCCGCTATCGTCGCGTCCCATGAAGCGCTGGGTACTCGCCACCGTCCTCGCACTGTCCGCCACCGCGCTGGCCGCCACGCCCGCCACGGCGGCGCCGTCGAAACCACTGGTCGTGCGCTGCGAGTTCACGCCGACGCCGGAGAACCCGGCCGCCCGTCCCGTGCTGCGGCCACTGCCGTTCGCGCTGACCAGTGGCACGGCCGACATCACCTTCCGGACGAACTACGGCCCGGTGACCATCGAGCTCAACCGCGCGGGAGCGGCGCCGTGCGCGGTGCACAACATGCTCAGCCTGGTGCTGCAGCGCTTCTACAACCACACCGAATGCTTCCGGCTGACCAACTCCAGCAGGCTCGGCGTGCTGCAGTGCGGTGACCTCTACCGCCAGGAAGAGGGCGGCCCCGGCTACAAGTTCGCCGACGAGGTCAGCGGCCAGGAGACCTACCCGCGCGGCACGATCGCGATGGGCAACCAGGGCCCCGGCACCAACGGCAGCGAGTTCTTCATCGTGCACTCCTTCGCCAACATCCCGGCGAACTACTCGGTGATGGGCAAGGTCGTGCGCGGCATGGACGTGCTGGACCGCATCGTCGCCGCCGGCATCATCCCGGTGACCGGGCCGCAGGACGGCCTGCCCGCGAAGCCGGTGAAGATCGAGCGCGTGACGTTCGGTTAGCCCGTTCGAGCGAACCGGGCCACTGCGTGAGCCAGGACACAGTGTCGGACGTGTCTTGGAGTGGAGGTGGTCACGGTGCGGCTCGACGAACTGCTCACCGTAGAAGACGACGCGGAAGAGCTCCAGGAACTCTCACCCCACGAGCGCGTCACGTGCCGGTTGCACCGGCGCTGGGCGCACCAGTGCATCGCGTCCCCGTCGCATGTCATCGCGGTGACCGGGCACCGCTGGTGTCACGCCTGCGGCTGCGCGGTCGGGGTGGCGGTGGACGAGTTCACGCGGTCGATCGCGCTGACCTGCCCGCGCTGCCGCCGCACCCCGGACACGGCGGCCAGCAGGCAGATCATCCACGCCTGCCGCACCAGCATGGGCATGGCCGCCCATCAGTCCATTGTGGAGGGCCTGGCATGGACGGGCTGACCCGCTGGACCGGCCGGGCGCCCGTCGCGGTGCGCGACCTGCTCGCGGCCGTCGACGCGCCGGTGGCGTTCGAACGGACGCAGGTGCTCGCGACACTGACCGGCGCGGGTGTCCCGTTGCGCAGGCCGGGCAGGCTGCTCGCGAAACTGCGGCCCTCACTGGATTCCGGGGAACCCGGCCAGATCGCGCTCGCGTTGAGCGTACTGGCTCGGTTCGGCACCTGGCCGTCGGCGAGCCCGCTCCTACCGGCGCGGACGAGCACGGCGGTCATCATGGACGCCCGAGTGCTGGAAGCGTTGGCATTGCACACTTCCGGCGAGACGGAACGCCGGCGCGCGGCCGTCGTCCAGCTCGCCGAGTCGCTGCTCGAACGCCAGGATCCGGACGGTGTCTGGGAAAACTCCCGAGAGGTGACGGCCGCCTGTGCCATCGCGCTGGCGCGGATCTCACGCCGCTGCCACCCGATCCTCCGGGTGACAGGCAATCTGCGCCGCACCGTGAAGCACCTGCTGGAAACCCAGCGCGCGGACGGTTCCTGGGGCACCGGCGAGGACACCGCGCACGCCATCCAGATCCTGGTCCGCTGTGGCCCGGTCGGCATCGACGAGCACATGCTCGAAGCCCTCTGCCACGGCTGCGCCTTCCTGCTCCGGCCCGATGACTGCCCGGTCGCGACCATTCGCGCAGTGCGCGTCGGCGCACTGCACACGGCGGCCGGTTCGCCCACGGTGCGCGCCGGGTTCAAGCGATTCGCGCCCTCACGTGTGCACGATCGCGTCGATCAGCTCGTCCCCGTCGAGTAGCACCCGATCATTGTGATCGGCGCCCGCGATTTCGAGCAGCTTCGCACCGTTGGCGGTCGCCACGTCCCGGCTCTGCCCTGCCGGGACCACGGTGTCCGCACTGCCGTAGACGATCGTGGTCGGCACCCGCACCCGCGCGAGGTTTTCCTTGACAGGGAACCGATCCCGCAATAGCAGACGCGCCGGGAGGAACGGGTAGTGCAGCTGCCCCACCGCGGCGAGGTCGACGAACGGCGAGCGCAGGACGAGCGCGTCGGGCGGATGTTCGGTGGCGAGTTCGGTGACCACCGCGGAGCCGAGACTCTCACCGTAGAAGGTGATCCGGTCCGGCTTACGGTCGCGGAGAAATTGATAGGCGACCCTGATGTCGCGCTGGAAGTCGCTTTCCGACGGACTGCCCGGATTTCCGCCATACCCCCGGTAATCCACGAGCAGCACGGTCATTCCCCGCGCGGCGAGCCTGGCCGCGAGCGGCGCCCGGTACAGGCGGTTGCCGCCGTTGCCACCGGCGATCAGGACCGCGTGCCCGCCACCCGGCACCAGCCAGGCGCCGAGTTCGAGACCGTCGTACGTGCGCAACGTGACGTCCTGCCCGCCCGGCAGCACCTGGGCCGCTGGCGGGACGGCCGCGTCGTCGGGCAGATAGATGAGCCCCCGCTGGAAAACCCAGACGGCGGCGAGCAGCACGACGACCAGCACGACCACGACGGACAGCACCTTGATCACCCTGCCCCACGTCATACGACCATGGTCCCATCCTGCCGCTCAGCCGACACCGGCCACGAGCAGCACGCCGAGCGTGACCATGGTCGCGGCGACGAGGCCGTCGAGCACCCGCCACGACGACGCGCGGCTGAAGAATCCGCTCAGCAGCCGGGCGCCGAAGCCGAGCGCGACGAACCAGCACAGGCTGGCCAGCATGGCGCCGAGCCCGAAGACCCAGCGCAGGTCGCCGCGCCCGGCGGCGACGGCGCCCAGCAGGAGCACCGTGTCGAGGTACACGTGCGGGTTGAGCCAGGTCATCGCGAGGCAGCTGAGCACCGCGCGGCGCAACGACCCCGTCGCCGATCCGTCCGTCCGCAGCGCGGACGGCCGCACTGCGCGGCGTGCGGCCAGAAAGCCATAGCAGAGCAGGAAACCGCCGCCGACCAGGCCGACGATCATCAGCGCGACCGGCGAGGTCCCGACGACGGCGCCGACCCCGGCGATGCCGAGCGCGATCAGCACGGCGTCGGACACCGCGCAGATCGCGACGATCGCGGGGACGGCGTCGCGCCGGAGCCCTTGCCGCAGCACGAAAGCGTTCTGTGCGCCGATGGCGACGATCAGCGAAAGCCCGGTGCCGAACCCGGCGGCCAGCGCGAGCAGAAGTTCTCCCATACGAGTGACACCAAGAACCAGCCTGTCAACAGTACAGCTAAACATTCTTACGTATCATTAGCGCTCGTGATGTCAGACCTACCGCTGGACCAGGTACGCACCCTGCTCGCCGTCGTGGACGAGGGCACCTTCGACGCCGCCGCGGCCGCGTTGCACGTCACCCCGTCCGCGATCAGCCAGCGGGTGAAAGCCCTCGAGCAACGCACCGGCCGGGTGCTGCTCATGCGCACGAAACCGGTGCGGCTGACCGAATCCGGGCAGGTCGTCGTCCGGTTCGCCCGTCAGCTCGCCAGGCTGGAGCGCGACGCGGGCGCCGAACTCGGACTGACCGGCAGCGGCGAGCCGGTCCGCCTGCCGATCGCGGTCAACGCCGACTCGCTCTCGACGTGGTTCCTCGCCGCGCTCGCCCGTGTCCCCGACGAGTTGCGGATCTCCTTCGAGCTGCACCGCGAGGACCAGGATCACACCACGACGCTGCTCAAGGAGGGCGCGGTGCTGGCGGCGGTCACCTCGTCGCCGGACCCGGTCACCGGCTGCTCGGTGCGCAGGCTCGGTCATGTCAAGTACCTCCCGGTGGCCAGCCCTGGCTTCGCCGCCCGCTACCTGCCAGGCTGGCCGTCGACCCCGCTGCGGCGGCTGCTCGCCGAGGCGCCGGTGGTCATCTTCGACCGCCGCGACGATCTGCAGGACCGCTTCACGCGCGCGCTCACGCGCGGAGCGGCGAGCGAGCGCAGGCATTACGTGCCCGCGTCCGAACCGTTCGTCGAGGCGATCGCCATGGGCATGGGCTGGGGCATGGTGCCGCGTGCGCAAGCGGATCCGTTGCTGCTCGAAGGCGCGCTCGTCGAACTCGCGCCGGAGCGGCCGATCACCATCCCGCTGTTCTGGCAGCAGTGGAAGCTCGACTCCCCCGCGCTGGCCGCCGTCGCCGAGGCGGTGGCGGTCCAGGCACGCGAAGCACTCGACTGAAAATCTCGCCCAATCGTCATCCTCGGCTCCGTAACGACTACAGCCGAGTCAAGCGACTTCCCAGATCACAGGAGGCCCGCGCAGAGAGGAAATGACGATGGCGAGACCGTCTCTGCTGTCCACAACAGACTTCCGGAAGCTCGTGCTGTCAGCGCTTTTCGCACTGACCGCGCTGCTGGTCACCCCGGCTTATGCCGCCGCACAACCGAATCCGGGCCAGGAACAGGTCAACGCCACCGCCGAGGCGAGCACCGTCCAGCTCGCGATCAAGTGGGAAGGCTTCGTCAACTACCACACCGACAACGGCTACGTCTGGACGCAGAAGACCGTGGTCGCGGTCGCGAGCTGCAGTGGCTTCTTCGTGAGCACGACCGGGCATCTGGTGACCGCCGGGCACTGTGTCCAGCCGGATCTCGGCCGCGAGAACATCCTGCGCGCGTTCCTCAACCAGCAGGTCAAGGAGGGGCAGATCTCCAGCGCCACGGCCAGTGGGCTGTGGAGCGACGCCAACGCCAACTGGAAGGTCGAGGGCGCCACCCAGGGCTCGCCCGCGATCCGCACGGTCTATGTCGGCCAGCCCAAGGGCGTCACCGGCGCGGTCATCACCGACCCGCTCGTCGCGCAGGTACAGGACATCAAGCCGTTCCGTGACGGCGACACGGCCCTGCTCAAGGTCGAGACGCCGGGCGCGACACCCGCGATGCCCGTCGCGGCGGCCGATCCGAAGACCGGATCGGCCGTGACCTCGATCGGCTTCCCCGCCTCGGTCGGCGATTCCGTCGCGCCGGGCAACGTCAGGGCCAGTTTCAAGACCGGGACCGTCAGCAGCCAGCAGATCACCGACACCGGCGTCGCGGTCACGGAGATCAACGCCGACATCAGCGAGGGCATGTCCGGCGGCCCGACGGTCGACGCGCAGGGCAACGCGCTCGGCGTCAACTCCTACAAGCTCAACGGCGAGCAGCAGAACTTCAACTTCGTCACCGACACCTCGGATCTGAAGGCCTGGTTGACCGGGCGCAGTGTGGCCCTGCTGCCGGAGAAGGCCGCCCAGAACGCCAATCCGGCCGTCGGCCAGAGCGCGCCGGTCAGCCCGCCCGCACCCGAGTCGAGCGGGATCCCGGTCTACGTCTGGATCATCGCCGCGGCGGTGCTCCTCCTGGCGGCCATCGCCGTCGTGATCCTGCTGCTGCGCCGGAAGCGTCCGGCACCACCGCAGCAGTTCACGACGCCGTACACGGCACCGAACGGTTACGGCCCGGCCTGCCAGTCCTGCGGAGTGCCGGGCGTGCCCGGCGCGAGCTTCTGCGGAAACTGCGGCACGCCGCTGGCGCCCCAGCAACAGCACCTTTAAGGAGTGGCGAAGACGTCATAGGTCCGCTGATCGAAGAGCACGAAACGCACGGTCGTGATGGCCGGCGTCGCCTGGAGGAAGTCGGCCACGGTGGTCAGCGCGATCGCCGCGGCCGACTCGACCGGCCAGCGGTAGATCCCGGTCGAGATCGCGGGGAACGCGACGGTCCGCGCGCCCAGTTCGCTCGCCACGCGCAGGGAGTTGCGGTGGCAGTCGGCGAGCAGGCCCGAACGGTCCTCTGTGGACGACCACACCGGGCCGACCGTGTGCACGACCCATTTCGCGGGCAACCTCCCCGCGGTGGTCGCGACCGCTTGGCCGGTCTTGAGCCCGCGGCCGTAGTGACCGGCGCGCAGGTCACGGCACGCGGCGAGGATCTCGGGGCCGCCCTTGCGGTGGATGGCGCCGTCGACCCCGCCACCACCGAGCAGCGACGAGTTCGCGGCGTTGACCACGACGTCGACGTCCTGCTCGGTGATGTCGCCGAGAACGAATTCGAGCTGTGCCATGCCCGCATTGTTCAGCCGGGCCTGCCCGTCTGTCCACGCCATTAGCGGAGCGAGGCGACCTCAAGCACCGCGTTCACGAACGCCCGCGGGCGCTCCTGCGGCAGGTTGTGGCCGGCACCGGGGACCTGGTGGTGCACGCGCGGCCCGGCGAAGAACTTGGCGGTCGCGGTGCCGTCGGTCGCCGGGACGCTGCCGTCGGCGATCCCGTCGAGGGTGACGGCGGGCATCAGGATCTTCGGCTGCTTGGCCAGCTGCGCCTCGAGCGCGTCATAGCGGGGGTCGCCCGGCTCGGTGAGCAGGCGGTGGCGGTAGACGTGCAGGACGATGTCGACGTAGTCCGGGTTGTCGAAAAGCGCGGCCGCGGCGTTGAAATCGGCGTCGGTGAACCTCCACAGTGGAGAGTTCTTGGTCCAGACGACGCGGGCGAGGTCGCGGGTGTTGGCGGTCAGCCCGGCGCGGCCGCGCTCGGTGAGGAAGTAGAAGTAGTACCAGTGCGCGGCTTCGGTCGCGGCCGGGTCCGGCATCTGCGCGAGCGCGAGGTTCTGGACGAGGTAGTTGTTCACCGAGACGAGCCCGAGGCAGCGCTCCGGCCAGAGCGCGGCGGCGACGTTGAGCGCGCGGCCACCCCAGTCGTAGCCGCCGAAGATCGCCTGCTTGACGCCGAGCGCGTCGAGGAACGCGATCATGTCCGAACCCAGCGCCGCCTGCTGCCCGGACCGGAAGGTACTGGCGGAGAGGAACCGCGTGGTCCCGTGCCCGCGTAGATACGGGACCAGCACGCGGTAGCCGCGGCGCGCCAGCTCGGGCGCGACCTCGGCGTAGGCCTGCGGGCTGTACGGCCAGCCGTGGCCGAGCAGCACGACCTCGCCGGTCGCGGGGCCGACCTCGTGATAGCCCATGTCGAGCACGTCCGTCTTGATCTGCCGGATCGGCCCGAGTCCCCGTGACGGCCTCGCGTCGCTCGTCACCGGCGCCGCCGCCGCTGCCGCCACGGACGGGAGGCCTGCCACCGAAGCGACCGCACCCGCGCCGACGATCCTGCCGAACATGCGCCTGCTGAGCATTTCCGTCTCCTTATTCGTAACCGTTCTGAACGGTTACGACTCTTGCATGGCGAATCTTCACGTGTCAAGGTGACGCCATGGAGGTTTTTCCCGAACTGCGCCAGACGGTCCTGGACTGCACCGACCCGCGCGAGCTCGCGGAGTTCTACCGGCGACTGCTCGGGCTGCACTACCGGCCAGGCGACGAGCCGCCCGCCGCGCTCGACTGGCTCGTGCTGCGCAACCCGCACGGCGGCCCGCAACTGGCGTTTCAGCAGGTCGACGCGCTGCCCGAAGCGACATGGCCGGACGACACCGTTCCCCAGCAGCTGCATCTGGACATGACCGTGCCCACGAAGGCGGACCTCGACACCCAGCACGAGCGCGCCATGGCGCTCGGCGCCCGGCTGCTACGCGATCGCAGCGACGACCCCGTCGAGCCGCTCCGCGTTTACGCCGATCCGGCAGGCCACCCATTCTGCATTTTCGTGACCTAGCAGTCCGCATGTTCCCGCCCAGCCTGGCCGAAGCGAGGGGCCATTGAGTGCGTTGCAAACACTCGGGGGCACCCTCACCGCACGGGGCTTATGCAACGCTCAACGTTGCATAAGTGGCGTTTGTGTGGGCAACCGCTCTGGGAGGGCGAGGCCGCGGCCAAGATCGACTCGCGAGCCAACGTGCGGCGGGCCCGCGCGTCCTGTTGGTTGTAGACACGGTTCGCCATCAGGAGGAGATTTCATGACCGGCCCGCAGCTGTCCCGTCGTCTGCTGATACTGGCGGGACTGGGCACCGTGCTCGCCGGTTGCGCCTCGGACCCTGGCCGGCAACCCGCACCGCGGCCACCCAAGCCACCGTCCCCCGACGTGGCCGCGGCCGAAAAGGCGCTGGCCGCACTGGAAGCCGAGTGGAAGGGACGCCTCGGCGTCTACGCGCTCGACACCGGCAGCGGCACCGCGATCGGGCATCGCGCCGACGAGCGGTTCCTCATGTGCTCCACGCACAAAGCGCTGGTCGCGGCCGCGATACTGCGGCTGCGCACCGAGCGGCCCGGCTTGCTGGACAAGGTGATCCACTACGACAGGTCGCAACTGCAGAAGCACGCGCCGGTCACGTCGCAGCACATCGCCGACGGCATGACCGTCTCCGCGCTGTGCGAAGCCGCTGTCACCGTCAGCGACAACACCGCGGACAACCTGCTGTTCGCCGAACTCGGCGGCCCGCAGGCCGCGACGGCGTTCGTCCGCACGCTGGGCGACCAGGTCACCCGCATGGACCGGATCGAACCGGATCTGAACACCGGCGGCGACGAGCGCGACACGTCGACGCCCGCCCAGCTGGCCGCCGACCTGCGCGCACTGGTGCTCGGCGACGCGCTCGACCCGGCCGGTCGCGATCTGCTCACCGGGTGGCTGAAGGCGAACACCACCGGCGGCAAGCAGATCCGCGCCGGCGTGCCGTCCGGCTGGGTGGTCGGCGACAAGACCGGCTCCGGCTTCGAAGGCGAGATCAACGACATCGCGGTCGTCTGGCCGCCAGGGCGCGCGCCGCTGGTGATCACCGTCTTCACCGCGCCGGCCGACCCGAAGTCCACGGCAGGCGCGGAGACCGTCGCCAAGGCCGCCACGATCGTCGCGAAAGCGCTCGTCCCGGCCCAGTGAGCCATCCGCCGATAAGGTCGCGGGTGGCAAGCACGCAGCACACGTCTGGAGACTCCCGCATGGCCACGACCCGAGCCGAACCGGAGCTCAACAGCGGGCTGCTCCCCGGAAATGTGCGCGCCGACGACTGGGTGATGTTCCTGCTGTCCGTGGTTTCGGTCGGCCTGCTCGGCTTCGTGCTGCTCAGCCCGCCGTCACGCGACGCGGGGATGTGGATCTTCTACGTCGACAGCGGCATCTGCGCGGTGTTCCTGCTCGAAATCCTGTGGCGCTGGCGCAAGCACGGCTGGTCGAAACGGTTTCTCGTCCGCAACTGGTACGAGCTGTTCGCGATGATCCCGTTCACCCATCCCACGCTGGCGGCGCATCACTTTCTCGCCACGCTCCTGCTGCTGGTCCGCGTCGGCCGGGCGGCGGACCGGGTGGTCGGCGAGCAGTTCACCTACCGGCTGGTGGACAAGATGTCCGAGCCGATCGTGCGCGCGATCAAGAAGCCGGTCACCATCGCCGTGCTCGACGAGGTGGTCAAGGTGCTCGAAACCGGGAACTATCCGGAAAACCTGGCCAAATCGCTCAATGAGCACAAAACCGAGCTGCAGGCCATCATCGCCGAGAAGGTCACCCAGGACCCCCAGCTCGGCAAGCTCAAGCGCATCCCGTTCCACGGCGAGATCGTGCACTCCGTCGTCGACACGTCGTTCCGCGTCGTGCTCGAGGTGCTGCTCGACCCGCGCATCGACGACTTCTTCTCGTCGGTCGTCCGCGAGAACCGCGAGCAGATCCGGCGCGCGGTCGAACTCGGCCTCAACGAGGAGGGCGCGGTGGACATCCAGCATCAGCTGCGCGCACGCACCGAACGGCTGGCGGCGAACGAGTTCGACGAGCAGCACCGCCGCTAGTCGGCCGGTCCCCGCAACGTCAGCACCACCCGGAGCACATGCTCGACGGCGGCGGGGAACAACGCCCCGCGCAGCTCGTCGCGAGTGGCGAGGTTGCGGGACGCGAACTCGGTCACGAGTTCCTGGCCCGCCCGCCGCAGGAACAACGCGGCGACCTCCTCCATCTCGAGCCCGGGATTGTCCAGCCGGGTCAGCGCGAACCCGACGAGGATCTCTTCGTCCGTCATGCCTGTCTCACGCCTTCAAGCGTAGCGACCGGAGACGCTCCGTCTATCCTGCTGGCGTGCGAGGTGATCCGGGCAGCCTGAAGGCCAAGATCTGGATCGGCCTTCCGCTGGCCGTCGCGGGCGGCTACCTGCTCGGCGACACCACGGCGCGGCTCCGGCTCGCCGGGGAGGTGCTCGGCACCTGGTGGCCGTGGGCGTTGCTGGCGCTGGCGGCGGTCAACCTGCTGCGGTCGACCCTGCGCCTCGAATCCCTGCTCGCCCCGAGCGTGCTCGCCTTCGCGGCCGTACTGGGGCTGGCACTGCGCGACGGCGTCGCGGCGCGAACCCTGCTGGACATCGTGATCCCGGCCGTCATCGCGGTGACGGGCATGCTGCTCCTGCTGTCCGCGGGTTCCGGCTTGGCGGCGTCGTGGACCAGGATCCTGACGACCGGCCGGGTGGTCGCTCGGTCTTCCGATGTCCTTCAGCCGCGCGCGATCCTAGGAGAACTCAAAGCCGACTTGTCACTGCTGGACACGCCGCCCAGCGCCGTGCGGGTGACCGCCGTGTTCGGGCACGTCCACCTGACGATTCCGGACGGTTGGCGGGTGGACCTGCACTCGGCGGGCGCGCCGCTCACCCCGATCCGCGGCCTGATCGGCACCGGCGAAACCGAAATCCGGCTTCGCGTGCTCGGATTCTGCGGAATCGTGACTGTGTCGAGGACTAATCCGGCTCGGCGGAATGGTCGTAAAGCCGATCCGCCAACAGGTCCAATACCAGCCCGTCCGCAATGACGTCGGCCGATTCGGCGCGGAAGAATTCCGACAGACTGGCGAACAGCTCGTATTCTTCGGCAGGCGTGTCCGGCAGCTTGTGGTGCAGTGCTTTGACCAGGTCGAAACGGTGCAGGTCGTAGGCGACCCGCAGATAGGTCGTGAAGGTGACCGCGGCCGCGACCGAACCGAGGTAGGACAGGCAGCAGAGACTGAACGCCAGCGCCGGGATCCAGTACGCCTTCGGCTCGTCCGCGAGTGCGACGACCGCGATGAGGGCGACCACGAAGAAGCTGACGCAGAAGTTGGCCGCGGCGTCGAGCGAATCACGGGCCGAGGCTTGCAGCGTGGCGAGCTTCTCGGACAGCAACGGGTACAGCCGCGGCCAGGAAGCCAAGGTGTTCAAGCCATAGCGCTCGCCTGCCGAAGTCTCCCCGGTCCGGAGCGCGTTGCCGAGCGCGGTCGGCAGCAACGGTGTTTGCGGATCTTGTTCCGTCGGCCGGGGATATTGCTCGAGCTTGACCGTGGCCCGGCGCCGCGCCGCGGCCATCCGCGCTTGGTATCGCTGTCGTTTTCGCTGTTCCTGCAAGGTTTCCACGGCCGAGTCGCGGAGTTCGCCGATCCGGTCGCCTAGATCGTTGATCCGCGCCGCGAGCGTCTCCCGCTTACGGGTCTGGTACTCGACCAGCACCGGCGCGATCCGCGCGGTCAGCCACCAGCCCTCCCAATACCCTTCGAGCAGACGGATCATGCGTACCTGGAACGGCTGCACCAGCACGGTGAGCAAGGTGATCACCAGCAGTGCGAACAGAACCTGGACCAGGTCCGTCTTCAGGTCCGTGGGAAGCGGCAAGTTCCAGTCACTGGCCCCGGAGAAGCTGTGCGCCCTGATCAGCAGCCAGACGAAGACGATGGTCACCGAGTTGGGCAGCAGACCGGCGATCAGGATCCGGCCGAACGAGGCGGCACCCGAGGTGAGCAGCGTCGCGAACCACATCAGGCACGTCCGTCTGGGGCGAAGTCGTACGTCCTGCCGTTCGCGTTCAGCGTGCCCGTGAAGCGCGGCGCCGGATGGTGCGTGCCCTGGTCGCATCGTCTCCGGATCCGGCTCTTGGCCACCGTCGCGTAGACGAGCACCCTCCCGCATTCGTCGGCCCTGCAACGGCTCAGCGGCAGAGGCAGGCCGCACGGCTTCTCGCATCGACTGCACCGCACACCGGCTTGGCGGGCCACCAAGGTTTTCTGGACCCGGTTGCATGCGTCGCAAACGGCCGCCCACCGGTGTGAGCCATTGACCTGGACACCAGGCAGGATCCCGCCGTGATGACCGCCGGGGAGCGCGAGCACCGCGAACGGGAGTAGACGACGGAGCACTCGAGCCGGCCGCATGCGCATCACCCCGGCATCGAGTATGACCGATCGCCCGCCGACGACGGTAACGCCGCGGCGGGCGGCCGCGATCCCCTAGCAACGGCCTGGGGAGGACCGGACGATGCCCATTCACGCACACACATCGGCACTGCCATTCGGGTCGGATTCTTTCCCAATGACTCCCGAGCGGACGCCTCCATCGCGTTTCCGATCAGCGTTACGTGAATCTGCCCTGTGCTTATTTTCACATCGTGATTCACATTCACGAACGGCGACGCGGAATTCGTTCGCACGCCCAGCGCGTGTCACGCACCGTGCCCGCCGACGCCTCTGCGTCGATCAGGCGAACGAAACCCGCTTCGGTGGAACGTCCGGCTTGGGACGTGGCGTCGGGTTCACCCGGATCACGTCACCCGCGCCGAATGACCGGGATGCTCGGGTCGCACTCTTCGCGATCATCGTCCCAGCTCATCGCTTTGTGGGTCACTCGCAAAGCAGGCACGCATCATGTGAGCACCGAACGGTGACAACGTTGGCGTCCGAGCGGCGAAAATCGCCGGATATCACGGAGAGCGCCCAAGACTCACCGACCGCAACCACCTGACCGGGCGATTGCGGTAACCGTACAAATTCAAGCGGTGACATCGTCACGAGGTGGATACAAGGCGGGATGACCCTCTGTCCATCGCGGCTCAAGGCGGCTACGTTCAGCCGCCAAGTCGGTCGCCCGATTTCAGGCCGGGCTGAGACTTGGCGGCCGCGGGAAGTTAGGAGAAAGTGTGGCAAAGGCACGACACGCGGCCCTTCTTGCAGTGCTCACGGTCATTCCACTGGCCACGCTCGGTTGCTCTTCCGGCGGCAGCGGATCCTCGGAAGACCCCTCGCTGTTCAACGCGCCGAAGCTGTACGCGGAGGCCGCCGACCCGAAGGGCGACGGGCGCGCCCAGTGCCGGAACGTCTCGGTGGGCTACGTCGGCACCGTCAACGGCGTCAACGCCGCGCTCGGGCAGAACATCGTGCGCGGCGCCGACCTGGCCGTGAAACTCCACAACCAGGCCAACGCCGACTGCCAGATCACGCTGAAGCAGTTCGAGACCGAGGGCAAGCCGGAAAAGACGGCGGCCGCCGTGAACCAGGTCGTCGCCGACTCGTCGGTGCTCGGCGTCGTCGGCACCTCGTTCTCCGGTGAGGCGAAAGTCGCGGGCGGACTGTTCAACCAGGCGAAACTGGTCCAGATCACCCCGTCGGCCACCAACCCGTCGCTGGCGGACAACGGCTGGGACACCTTCTTCCGCGCGTTGGCCAGTGACGCCGCGCAGGGACCGGCCGCCGCGAAGCTGATGACCGTGAAGCTCGAGTCCCAGCGGATCTGCGTGGTCAGCGACGACTCGCCGTACGGCACCGACCTGGGCAAGGCCGTGATCGACGCGCTCGGCGACAAGGCGGTCTGCACCGCCAAGGTCAAGCAGGGCCAGACGGAATTCGGTTCCGTGGTCAGCAAAATGGAGACCGAGAAGCCCGACACGATCTTCTACTCCGGCTACTACCCCGAGGCGGGGCCGCTCGCGAACCAGCTCGACGCGGCGGGCCTGCAGGTCAAGTTCGTCGGGCCGGACGGGATCAAGAACGAGGAGTACCTCCAGGCGGCAGGCAAAGCGGCGGCGCGGTCGTTCTTCACCTGCCCGTGCGTGCCGGAGACCAACTTCAAGGACTTCACGACCGCTTATCAAAAGCTGGAAGGCCAGGAGCCCGGCACCTACGCGGTCGAGGCTTACGACGCCATGACGATCCTCATCGCGGGAATCGACAAGGGCATCGTTGACCGCCAGGGGCTCCTCGACTTCGTCAAGACGTACACCGGACAAGGGCTTACCAAACGCTTCAAATGGGCCGAAAAGGGCGAGCTGATCGAGACTCCCGTGTGGGGCTACAAGGTCGAGAACGGGAAGATCGTCAACTACGGCCAGATCAGCTGAGAAGCCGCGATACGTCCTGGCCGGGCGGAGCACCGAAGAGGCGGCGGTACTCCCGGTTGAACTGTGACGGGCTGTCGTAGCCGACGAGATGCCCGACGCCCGCGACGTCGCCGGCACGGGCGATCAGCAGTGAACGCGCCTCCTGGAGCCGGATGCGTTTCTGGAACTGCAGCGGGCTCATCGCGGTGACCGCGCGGAAGTGCCGGTGGAAGGCGGACGGGCTCATCCCGGCCAGCCGGGCGAGGTCCTCGATCCGCATGGGTTCGGCGTAGTTGTCCCGAATCCAGCGGATCGCCCTGCGCACGTAGGTCAGGCCGCTCTCGGCCATGCCGATCTGGCGGATCATCGCGCCGTGCGGCCCGGTGAGCAGCCGCCAGAGGATCTCGCGCTCGATCAGCGGGGCCAGCACGCCTGCGTCCGCGGGACGATCGAGCAGCCGGAGCATCCGGCAGACGGCGTCGAGCAGATCGGCATCCGCGTCGACGGTCCCCATCGCGGGCAGCCCGGTCGCGCCACGGGGCTGGGCCGGAGCCTCCAGCAGCAACGGCGCGATGACGGCAGGGCGCAGCACCAGCCCCATGCCCAGTGCCGGCGTCCGCGGGGTCGCATCGAGGAAATGGCCGGAGACGGGCAGATCGGCCGTCACCACCAGGCATTGCCCCGCGCGGTACTCGAACACCTCGTCGCCGAGCAGCATGCGCTTGCCACCCTGCGCCATGACGACCAGCAACGGCTCGGTCAGCGAATAGTCCGGCGCCGTCGTCTCCACCTTGGACACCAGCAGCCCGTCGATCGGCGTCAGCTGATCCGGCCCGGCGTGGGCCGCGATGATCGCGCGGATCTCGTCCAGCAGGTCTCGCATAGTCCAATAGTCGCGAAGTCGAGAGGATTGTGCAATCGATGGCGCGGATCGGTCTACCGTGCGGCGGCCACTCGCGCTTCGATAGGAGGACCGAATCGACCACGGAGGAGTCACCATCATGGCGCTCGACCACTACGTCACCCTCGGCCGCTCCGGGCTGCGCGTCAGCCCGTTCGCACTCGGCGCGATGACTTTCGGCGGCGACCCCGGCAGCGCGGGCTGCGGCGTCGAAGAGTCGGAGAAGATACTCGCGACCTACCTCGACCGCGGCGGAAACTTCATCGACACAGCGAATTTCTACAGCAACGGCCACTCAGAGAAGATCCTCGGCGACTGGTTCGCCGCCCATCCTGGACGCCGTGAGCGCGTGGTGCTGGCGTCGAAGTTCTTCGGCAACCTCTTCCCAGGCGACCCCAACGGCGGCGGCGCGGGCCGCTCGTCGATCATCGCCCAGCTCGACGAGACCCTGCGCCGCATGCGCACCGACTACCTCGACCTGTACTGGCTGCACAACTGGGACAAGCACACCCCGATCGAGGAAACCCTGCGCACTCTCGACGACCTGGCAGGAACAGGCAAGATCCGTTACCTCGGTTTCTCCAACACGCCCGCCTGGTTCACCGCACAGGCCCAGACCACCGCGCTACTGAAGTCCTGGACGCCGTTGATCGCGCTCCAGGTCGAGTATTCGTTGCTGGCACGCACCGTCGAGGGCGAACTCGCGCCACTCGCACTCGATCAGGGCATGGCACTGGTCCCCTGGAGCCCCTTGAAGAACGGCTTCCTGTCCGGCAAATACCGCCGCGGCGCCGAGGTTTCCGACTCCGCCCGCGCCGCCTATGTCGGCGGCCCCAGCGAAGCCGAGTTCACGGTCATCGACGCCGTCGCCGCCATCGCCGACGAACTCGAGACCACCTCGGCGGCCGTGTCGCTGGCTTGGCTCCGCGCCCGCCAAGGCACCGTGGTCCCCATCCTCGGCGCCCGCCGCATCGAACACCTCGACACCAACCTCGCCGCACTCGACATCACGCTCACGCCGGACCACCTGCGGAGGCTGGACGAGGTGTCGGCCCCGGCGCTGAACTACCCGGCGCCGATGCACGGCGCGCAGCGGGCCATGCTCCAGTTCGCCGGGACCACAGTGGACGGTGAATCGTCCGCTGTCTATCCCCCGCTGCTGCAAAGCGACGTCCGCTATTAGTCCACGGTGAAAGGGGCATACCCCGGCTCGATGTGCTCGACCACCAGATCGGAGAACACCAGCGCGATGGTGTGCCCATTGGCTTCGATCAGCGCTTCGTGGAACGGCAGCCCGGTCCGCCGCGACCACGCTTCGGCTCGCTCGGACTTCGACACCAGCTTCGCGCCGGGGTACAGCACCTGCCAGCGGACGCCCCAGACGTAGCCGTCCAGGTCGAGCTCCTGCCAGCCGTCGACCAGCCGCTCGTCGGTCGACCGGCGCCAGATGTCCGACGACACCGCCGAGGCCACCTCCGCGCGGACGCAGTACTTGAAGCGGTACCGCAGATGCTCGGACTCGGTGCCCGACTTGGCGTAGACGATGACGTCGTAGTCACGCATGTAGTCGGTGTAGCCATGAAAAACGAGGGCCTGGTCGAAGATGTCTTCGAAGGCCGCGGTGATCTGTTCGGCGTTCACGGCTTCGAGCCAACCATGTCTGACGGCTACTCGCCTCGGCTGAAGGCATCGATAACGCGCTGCGGAACCTCTTCGCCGAACAAGCTCTCGAAAAGGGCTTCCTCATCGATCGGATTTTCGTTGCGGAAGAACATGTCCCGCTCGTGGGCGGCGAGCGCGGACTCGACGTCGCCGGGGTGCGCGGCGAGCGCCTTGCCGAGTTCCGCGCCGTCCAGCATGGCGAGGTTGGCGCCTTCCCCGTTCGGAGCGGTGACATGGGCTGCGTCGCCGACCAGGGTGGCTCCCGGCAGCCGATCCCAGCGGTGCCCCAGCGGCAGCGCGTAAAAACGACGCAGGACCGGCGCGGTGTCGCTGGCGGTGATCAGCGCGGTGAGTTCCGGCGCCCAGCCCTCGAATTCCGCGGCGATCCGCGCGGAGGCCACGGCCGGATCGGCGAAATCGACGGCGTCGAACCACTCCAGCGGCCGGGTGAGCAGCGTGTACGCGTGCAAGGTGTCACCCCGCTCGCGATGCGCGTTGATCCCCCGGTCCGTCGAGGGCCCATTCGCGGACAGCGTCCCGCCGCCGACCATCTTCGCGACGGCGGGATGCCGGGTGTCGGCATCGAACAGGTAGGTCTCGACGCAGCTTTCGCCCTGATACTCGGGTGTGGCATCACTGAGCAGCGGCCGGATCCGCGACCAAGCCCCGTCCGCGCCGACGAGCAGGCTCGTGACGACGGTGTCGCCGCCGGCGAACGTCACCTCATGCCGTCCGCCTCCCAGCGCACGGGCACCGGTGACCTTGCATCCCCACCGCACGGTGCCGTCCGGCAGCGAGTCGAGCAACACCTGCCGCAGCTCACCACGCTGCACCTCGGGCCGCCCGCCCGTGCCGTCGTCGACCTTCTCGAACACGAGGTGGCCATTTTCATCGACGATCCGCATCGCCTGCCGTCCCTCGAGGATGAGCCCGCGGAACTCGTCGACCAGACGCGCCGCCTCGACGGCGAGCTGCCCGTTGTAGTCGTGGATGTCGAGCATCCCGCCCTGCGTGCGCGCCATCGGGCCGGCCTCCGCCTCGTAGACGGTGGCCGGGATCCCGTGGACCTGCAGGACACGGGCGAGGGTGAGGCCGCCGAGCCCGGCGCCGATGATCGTGACTGGGGTGTGCATTGAGGCTCCTTAGCCGTCTCCGGAATTTCTGTTCCAGAGCCTGCCGAGAACCGCTGGCACCAGCCGCACATGACGCTGACATGAGCCTGTCAAGCCCTGCCAGCGCGGAGTCAGCCTGGCAATCCTCGGATGCCGCGAAGGCCGGTTGAACGCATGAACCCCACGTTCACAACGCTGAGGACACATACGCCCCGTTCATTCCGTCCAGAACTCCTAGGATCTTCGCGAAACCCGACTAGCCGCTACTTCAGGAAGTGCAGGCAGAGGGTGAACTTGCTGCGACCCTGTTCCTCCACGTAGTAGCCGTCAGCGTCGCTGAACTGCCGGCAGGCGCTCGCACCTGCCGAGCTGTCCTTCACCTTGCCCACGATCTTGGCGTCGGCCCGCGGGTCCGAGCACTCGATCACGGAGACGTCCGGGTGGGAGTCCTCGACTCCCGACACCATCGTGTGCGCGTTGTGCACGCAGTCGCCGACCGAGGCGTACGACGCGTCGTGCCGGACAGCGTTGACGATCGCGAAGACCACCAGCGCCGGGACCACCAGGCCGATGATGGCGACACGCAGGAAGAGCGGCTTGCCAGGGTTCATCGGCTGCCCGGGAGCGCCAGGCATCGGTTCGGCGAGCTTGTTGATCTTCGCGCGCTGCGGGAGGTTGATCAGCATGGTGATCGGGTTGATCACCATGGACGCGAGACCCCACCAGCCCTGCCACAGGCTCTTGGCGGTCATGGCGCGGTGCGTGGCGACACCGCAGGTGCGGCAGAACGGACCCTCGAGCTTCAGGAAACGCATGATGAACAGCAGGCCCTGGTGGCCGCGGAAGGTCGCCATCTCAGCGGGGACCGAACCGCAGAAGCGGCAGGACAGCCCGCCGTGCCCCGGATAGCGAGGCATACCCGGCGCGGGGTTGCCCTCGACGCCCGGAGCGAAGTGGCCGTGTGCCTGCTGAGCCGGGTCCGGCGCATGCCAGACGGAATCCGCATTCGCGCCAGGCGCGGCGTTACCGCCGAAGTTTTCGGGCATCGGCGAAGACGGAGTGGACATAGAAATCCCCCAGAGAAATCCAAATCGGCTTTGTTAACGCACCCCCAGCAGGTGGCGCGTCAGCATAACCGACTCAAGGGGTGCGGCAACCCCGGCGTCGATCAGTTCTCTTCGGCCGAGATCTCCTGCCCACGCGCACCGACCGGTTTTGGCGATTCATCCCATTTCGAACCAGCGGTCTGATTTATCGGGATGACGTTCGTATGCCAAAAATGTCCGAGAGGCTTCCGCGACACTGTCCAGCGAAGGCCACTACTGGCCGAACAGGGTCAACAGGGCAACCTTGGGCCGAGTGCCCGCAATCAGCTAAATTCCCCCAAGTCAACCTCAACCGAATAGTAGCCAGACTCAGCAATTAGTACAGACTCAAAGAATTCCGGAAGAGCCGGTCCAGCAAACTCAGGCCCGCCCGTTCTGTTAAATCCGATCGCAACATCGGGACAACAGGGACTCCGCGGGTCCGACTCGTCAATCCCATTGCCAAGATCGCGAATCTTCCTCAGAACGACATCTGCAGAATTCCCAAAGATGTCGACTCCTTGCCAAACAACCGAAGCTGAAGACTCTCCGAGCGGACGCCAAACTTCAATTGCCGTAACGGACGATCCATCCTCAAAATGAGCGAAGACGTCGAACTCAAGCCGTGAGTCTCGCACCCGAAGCCCTGGCGTGATCCCGCCCACCACATCCTCAGGTAAGCCCCAGTGCCCCATAGCGCTGCGAGCTTCATTGACACTCATTCCCAAAAGGACAGGCGATACACCACGAGGTGGATCAAGGTCGAAGATCATAAGCTTGTCCCTGCGGCCGAGGTGTGCGTAAACAAGAAGTCTCCGTCACACAGAGTCCGAGGCGATACTTTCCACCAAAAGTTGATCGCCGGTCACTCACAACCCCTTAGTCGGAATAGAAGCCGGGCTTATGATGCCCGGCTTGCACATCGAGGCCCGTGCGCGACTGTCTCCGGCACCTTCTCGCTACTGGGGTAGCACCGATCTGAGTGCTCCCGCAGATCGTTCACCCCAGCATCGTGTCAAGCTCGATCAGCCTTCTTCAGCCGCCAACTGACCACAAGCAGCCGCGATCTCCTGGCCACGCGTGTCACGGACAGTGCAGGCCACACCGCCGGCGTTCACCAGACGCACGAACTCCCGCTCCACAGGCTTCGGCGACGCATCCCACTTCGAACCCGGAGTCGGGTTCAACGGAATCACATTCACATGCACCAAATGCCCGAGATGCTTACGCAGCACCTTCGCCAGCATCTCCGCACGCCACGGCTGATCGTTGATGTCCCGAATAAGCGCGTACTCAATGGAAACCCGGCGACCGGAAACATCCGCGTAGTACCGAGCCGCAGACAGCACCTCATCCACCGACCACCGGTTGTTCACCGGCACCAACGTGTCCCGCAGCTCATCGTCCGGAGTATGCAGCGACACCGCCAGCCGCACTTGCATCTTCTCGTCAGCCAGCTTCCGGATCGCCGGAGCCAAACCCACAGTCGACACCGTCACCGAACGCTGCGAAATCCCAAGACCTTCAGGAGCCGGATCCGTGATCCGGCGGACAGCGGCGACAACGCGCTTGTAGTTGGCGAGCGGCTCGCCCATGCCCATGAAGACGATGTTCGACAGGCGGCCGGGGCCGCCCGCCATCGAGCCGTCGCGCATGACCGCGGCGGCCGAGCGGACCTGGTCGACGATCTCGGCCGTGGAGAGGTTGCGGTCGAGGCCGCCCTGGCCGGTGGCGCAGAAGGGGCAGGCCATGCCGCAGCCGGCCTGGCTGGAGATGCAGAGGGTCGCGCGGTCCGGGTAGCGCATGAGGACGCTCTCGAGCAGCGTGCGGTCGTGCGCGCGCCAGAGCGTCTTGCGGGTGGCTCCGTCGTCGCAGGCGAGTGCGCGGATCTCGGTGAGCAGCGGCGGCATGAGCTCGTCGACCAGGCGCCGGCGGGAGGCGGCCGGGATGTCGGTCATCTCCTCCGGGTCGACGGTGAGCCGGGAGAAGTAGTGGTTCGAGAGCTGCTTCGCGCGGAACGGCTTTTCGCCGAGTGCGACGACGGCCTCGGCTCGTTCGGCGGCGGTGAGGTCGGCAAGGTGGCGCGGCGGGAGGCCGCGCTTGGGCGCGTCGAAGACGAGAGGGAGGGCAGTCATAGCAGGTCAAGTGTCCCATGTCGGCCTTTGCGAGCCACATCACGCCCGAGTGGTCGCCCAATGTGACCATTTGATCACTGTGCGCTGACCACTTCGTCGCTCGACTTGACGTCGAGTGAGCGGAACAGCTCTCGGCGGCTGGCGTAGCCCAGCTTCTGGAGGACCCTGCTCACGTAGTTCTTCACGGTCTGCCTGGCCAAACACATCTCGGCGGCGATCTCGGCGTTGGACCAGCGGCGCAGCACCAGCGCGAGTACCGACTCCTCGCGTTGGGTCAGCGTCATCGCGGCGGCCGGGACCCGCTCGCCGGGCGTCCGCTCCTCCTCGTCGCCGAGTATCCAGGCGCGCTCGCCGCTGCGTGTGCGGCGGACGG
Organism: Amycolatopsis sp. NPDC059657; assembly: GCF_042734395.1. NCBI lineage: Bacteria > Bacillati > Actinomycetota > Actinomycetes > Pseudonocardiales > Pseudonocardiaceae > Amycolatopsis > Amycolatopsis sp. NPDC059657. The sequence goes on from NZ_JBHWEB010000036.1 coordinate 44,217, forward strand.
CGTCGACCAGCTCGGCGTTGCTGGCGGTCTTGTGCACGAAACTGTCGGCGCCCGCGTTGAGTGCCGCCGCGACGGACGCGGGCGAGGCGTCGGCCGCGAACACCATCACCGAGGCGCCGTCGAGGTGCTCCTTGGCGAACTGGCAGATCTCCACGCCATCCGCCGACCCCGACAGGCGGAGCTCTGTGATCACCAGGTCGGGATTGTTCTTCTCGCACTCGAGTATCGCTTCCGCGCCTGTTCCGGCTTCGTTCACCTCCTGCACGCCGTCCGCCGCGCCGAACAAGCTGCGCAGCGCGTATCTGATGACGGGCTCGTCATCGACCACCAGCATGCTGATGTTTTCCACCGTGCCTCCGCACCTGTCGCACTCGAGGGCGTTCCACCCCGCATCCGCCGAGCGCCATCGCCGGGGAACCGTCAGAGTCGACCATCTTGTCGAGTCGGCTGGAGATCGACAATGACCGATCAAGGCCTACGGGAACCGGCCGGGCTGACTCTCGGCTGGCGATCCGGACCACCGGCTGCGCCGGGCCGGTGAACCCGGGACACGGACGCGGGGCAGGCGATCACGGTGCGTTCACGCTCAACCCCGACCAGAGGACCCGGGTGGCTCATTCTCCTCGCCCCTCGGCCTCCTGCCGGGTGACGGCAGGCAGGTTGGGCCGATAGCACACCCGATACGGCCGTGCGGCGCAACATCCGACAGCTGTCCACAGTGGATAGACTGAACCGACGAACCCACGAATTCATCGGGATCCCAATGAGCGGAGCAGATCACGGCGGCTGGCGAACCCGAGCTTCTGGAGCACCCGGCTGACGTAGTTCTTCACGGTCTGCTTGGCCAGCCGTAACTCCTGGGCGATCTCCGCGTTCGACCACCGATGGAGCAATAGTTCGAGTATCTCCTCTTCTCTCGGGGTCAAAGCGGCCGTCGAATCAGGCCTGGCCTGAAACGGCAGGGAGGCGGCGCGGAGAATCCAAGTCCGCTGCCCTGATTTCGTTCGCTCGATCGCTTCGATCAGCTCCGCACAACCGATCGACTTGTGCACGAAACTGTCGGCACCGGCGTTCATGGCGACCGCGACGGCGGAAGGTGCCGACGCGGACGTGTACACCATGACCTTGACTTCTTCCGACTTCGCCTTGACGTACTGGCATATCCGGGCGCCGACCGCGCCGCCCGCGAGGAAAAGTTCCGTTATCACGACGTCAGGAAGGTCTTTCGCACAGGAGCGCAGCGCTTCCTGCTCGGAACCCGCTTCGATAATCGACTGAACGTCGGCACGTGATTCCAGCAATGTGCGTAACGCATAGCGCACAAGCGGCTGATCGTCCACGACAAGTAATGTGACGTAGCCCATTCGACTCCCGACCAAGCGATTAAGGGCCACGAGTGAACCAGGTAGGCGACCAGCCGGGCAACGATGATCCATTCGAATGCAGTTGATCGCGAAAACAGGTACGAGAATTGCGGCCACCAGGATGACAGCACCCGAGTGCGCACCGCCGGGAAGTGCCCGCCGGTACTCGATGACGCCGGACGGGAGTACCGGCGGTACCAGGGTGGTACCGCCGGTCCATTGGTCCCCGCACACTCGGGACCTCCGGTTCCTTACCAAGAGCATGTTTCTGACCTGTGATGGAAGCATGAACTTGTTCAGGCAAGGCGCGACGCTGACGCTCGCGCTGGCAGGCCTGCCATTGGCCACCCCGGCGCAGCCGGTGAAGATCCACGAGGTGCTCGGCGGGCCCGCGGGCTACATCGACCTGCACAACACCTCCGGCGACACGGTCAGGCTCGACGGCTGGGCGATCAAGTCCTGCACCGGCGGCCCGATGCCCGCCGACCTGGCCGTGGTGCCCGCAGGCAGCGCGATCCCACCGGGCGGGCACTACCTCATCGTCGGTCAGTACTTCTCCGGCTTCGCAGGCCAGGACACCGTCGTCGAGTCCATCGACGGTGACGGCCAGCTACTGCTGGACCGCAAGCGGACGCTGGTCGACCGGGTCGCGTGGGCGCCGTCTTCGCCCTGCCGCGAGCGCGACGCCGCGCGACCCTGTGGCGGATTGCCGCTCACCCGCGACGCGGTCAGCACCGACACCGACGACAACCGCGTCGACTTCGGCTGCGACCTGGAGCACTAAGACACCTCTGCCAGCAGCTCCACGCGGACACGCGCGTGGAGCGATTCTTCCTGTCCGGAAAATAAATTTTCGAGAGAAAGGGCATTGTCGTGCCGCGAAACGCGGAAAACCCGTCGCCGATGAGTGGACTGCTCACCCAGCGGAGACGTCTTCAGGGTCTTTCCCAGCACGATCTCGCCGAGAAACTCCAGTCCGTTTCCGGCAACAGCAGCATCACCAGGGAAGTCATCTCCCGATGGGAGCGCGGCAAACGCATACCCGGGCCCTACTGGCGTCATTGGCTCGGTCGCGCGCTCGAAATGCCGCCGTGTGATCTCGAATCCGCCGCGTCACTCACCCGCGACCACCGCAGGGCCGCGAAGAATTGACGATATTGGCCCCTTTCTAGCGAGGAGTCGCCGCGACACCATGGAATCAGCCGGCGGGGCGGACTCGGAAACAGCCAGCCCGCCTTGCCGGTACTCACCCCCGAAAACCCCGAAAGGAATACCAATGCGCCGATTTCTGAGTGGTTCCGCCGCTTTCGCCATGCTGGCCATCGGAGTCGCCACCGCCGGTGTCGCGAACGCACAGGGCGACGACACCTCGACCGAGGCACAGCCGATGGTCTCGTCCACCGTGGTCGTCAACGAGGTCTCCACCCGCGGCCCGAACGGCCAGCTGGACGAGTTCATCGAGATCCGGAACGTCGCCAACCGGCCGGTCAACCTCAGCGGCTACCAGATCCGCATCTACTCGGCCAACAGCCAGGTCGGCGTCATCTCGGTGCCCGCGGGCACCGTGCTGCAGCCCAAGGGCAACACGGGCCAGTTCCTGGTGCTGACCGGCCAGGACTTCTCCGGCACCATCAGCGACGAGGCGAACGTGCTGCCGATGTTCCTCCAGGGCGTCGAAGGCCTCCCGAGCAACGGTGGCGTCGCGATCTTCAACCAGACCGGCGCGAAGCTCGACGGCGTCGCCTTCTCCACCACGGTCCCGGCCGCCCGTGAAGGCCAGCCCGCGCTTCCGGAGACCGCGGTGACCGAGCAGATCGAAGCCGCGAACGCACGCGACATCCTGAGCACGGACACCGACAACAACCGGGTCGACTTCGCACTGCACGCGCGTACTCCCGGCGCGCTGAACTGATCCCCTTCCCCGACCGCCCCGGTCCGCTTCGGCGGGCCGGGGCCTCTTTGGCGCTATGTCGCCATCGGCGAGAATCCGCCCGCCGATGACGTGGTCATCGGCGAACAGGTACCTCATCCTCGTGGCACCGATCTTCGTGTTCGATGCCCGAGGAGTGTGAACCCGAATGTTCTTCCGCCCTCTACGCGCTCGCCACCGAATCACGACACTGGCCGCGGCACTGCTGCTGACCCCTGTGCTGGTCCCGTCCACCGCCCACGCCGCCGCGCCGGCCAAGCCGGAATACGCCCAGCCCCACCGGATCACCTTGGTGACCGGCGATGTCGTGACCTACGAGCAGGACGCCGACGGCCACCGCAGCGCGCAGGTCGAAGCGGCGGAACGGCCTGACCGGCCACTCCCCTCCTTTCAAACGCTCACGACGCCAAGCGGCTTCTTCGTCTATCCGTCGGACGCGCTGCCGCTCGTCACGAGCGGAGTGCTCGACCGCGACCTGTTCAACCTGACCACGCTCACCGCGGACGGCCGTGACGATGTGAAGACCGGCAGCATTCCGGTGATCGCGTCCTACCGTGACGGGACCAGGCAATCCACGAAAGCGTTGAGCGGCAAGGCAGATCTGCTCCCGCAGACCGAGCGGCATGTCACGCTGCCCACGGTCGGCGGAGTCGGCCTGCTGGTCAAGAAGGGCGGCGCCCCCGAGTTCTGGCGCTCGATCGCCAAGACCAAGGACCTCTCCCGGCTCACACTCGACCGCAAGGTCCGGGTGGCGCTGGACAAGAGCACGGCCCAGATCGGCGCGCCCGCCGCGTGGAGCCGCGGCCTGGACGGCAGCGGCACGACCGTGGCGATCGTCGACACCGGGATCGACGCCGATCATCCCGATCTCAAAGGGAAAATCGTCGACGCCGCGGACTTCAGCCAAGAGGGTGACACCGTGGACAGGCACGGCCACGGCACTCACGTCGCGTCCATCACGGCAGGCACCGGCGCCGCGTCCGGCGGACGGCAGAAGGGAGTCGCTCCCGGCGCGAAGCTGATGGTGGCCAAGGTGTTCGACGGCTCGGGCGAGGGCGACACCAGCCAGGTGATGGCGGGGATCGACTGGGCCGTCGGCAAAGGCGCGAAGGTCGTCAACCTGAGCCTCGGCGCAGGTGTGAGCGACGGCGCGGATCCGCTTTCGCAGCAGCTCGACAAGCTGACCGAGCAGACCGGCACCCTGTTCGTCGTGGCAGCGGGCAACTCCGGCCCCGGCGACCGGACGGTCACCACGCCGGGCGCGGCGGTCTCCGCGCTGACCGTGGGGGCGGTCGACGACGCGAACAAGCTCGCCTGGTTCAGCAGCCGTGGTCCGCGCCTGCGTGACGCACTCGTCAAGCCGGAGATCTCCGCGCCGGGAGTGGACATCGTGGCCGCCCGTGCGTCGGGTACCTCGATGGGCACACCCGTCGACGACCTCTACACGAGCGCGTCGGGCACCTCGATGGCGACACCACACGTCGCGGGCGCGGCGGCGATCCTGCTCCAGCAGCACCCGGATTGGTCCGGCCCCATGCTCAAGAACGCGCTCGTGAACTCCGCGAAGGACGTGGGGTTGCGCTGGTTCGAGGAGGGCGCCGGGCTGACCGACCTCTCGCGTGCGGTCACCCAGGGCGCCACCGGCCCGGCGACGGCCAGTTTCGGCCGGAACGAACGGCTGCCTGGCGGCACTCCGGCCGTACCGCGCACGTTGTCCTACACCAACCACTCCGACCAGCCGCTCAAGCTGAACCTGAGCGTGAAAGTCCAGTCATGGGACGGAAACCCGCCGCCCGCCGACGGAGTGAAGCTCACGGAGACCACGGTCTCGATCCCGCCCAAGTCCACTTCGGACGTCACGATGACCGTGTCACCCGACGCGGGAACACCGGGTGTCTACGGCGGCACCGTCGTCGCGAACAGCACTGACGGCGCGGTCCTGCGCACCCCGTTGAGCACCTACAACGCACCCGCGCTGTTCCCGGTGACCGTGCGCATGCTCGACTCGTCCGGCAAGCCACCGGAGCTGGCGGTCGCCCAGCTGGTGGACGACGCCGCGGGGTCCGGCAACCACAATGATCCGTTCCTCGACCAGCTCAGCCAGCAACTCGACCTCGTCGACGGAGTCGGGCGGGTCTCCGTGCCCGCCGGCAACTATTCGGCCATCGGCTGGACCTTGGAGCAAACACTGGCCAAGCGCCGTTTCTCCGCACTGAGCGCCTCCGAACTGGCCGTCACCGGCCCTACCGAGATCACGCTCGACGCCACGAAGACCGTGCCCGTCCGCATCGTCACCCCGACCCGCACCGACCAGCGCGACCGCACGGTCATGCTGCGCCGCGTGATCCCGGCAGGCAACGACAAGCCCGGCTTCATCGGCGAGGCGGGACTCACCGCGGGCGTGACCGATTGGGACGTGTGGGTGACCCCGTCCGCCGCGACCACGACAGGAGCGATTTCCTTGCAGGACAGTGCGATGCTCGCGCAGCCGGTGGCCGAGCTGTCCGTGGGCGGCACGCCGCTCGCGCCGCTGTACGACCCGGCTTCGCTGGCGGCGAGCTGGGCGGGTGACCGTTCCGTGCCAGTCGTCTTCGGCGGTGGCGGAACCGCGGCCGAACTCGCCGGGCTGGACGTCAAGGGCAAGGCGGTGCTCGTCCGGGTGCCCGCCCAGGACCCCGACGCGGTCTCGCTGGGCGCGGCGAACGCCGTCAAAGCGGCCAAGGCCGCCGGCGCCGCCGCGGTGCTCCCCTACGCCGGCGTGGCGGGCGCGCTACCGATCTTCGGCCTGACCAGCACCGTGCTGCCGACGCTGTCACTCGGCTGGGATCACGGTGAGCTGGTGCGCGCCAAGGGAAACACCGACCTGCGTGTGCTCGTGCGCGCGGCGCCGGACACCATGTACAACCTCAGTTACCTGGATCCCAACGGGGTTCCACGCGAGCATGTCCGCACGGTCGACCCGGCCACATTGGTGGCGACCAAGACCAGCTATCACGCGGACGTGCCGGGACTGACCGCGCAGAAGCTCACCTACGCGTTCCCGACCGGCTTGTGGGCGACCCAGCTCGTGCAGGGCACGAAGCTGCCGACGCCGGCGGAGTACATGGAGTACACCGGACCCGGCGACGACCGGACGGCGTGGAAACGCGTCGTGACGCTGTCCGGCACCGACAGCAAAGGCAAGCGCGCCGCGTTGTCGATGTACGCGCAGAACCTCTACCGCGCAGGTGAGCGGACCCGGCCGGACGAGCACTGGTTCCGCGCCGACATGCACAGCACCGCGGTCGAGCTCGCGTCCGACCACCCGGCACGGTACCCGGCCACGGCGAACGGCTGGAAGATGCTGTGCGGGCTGTGCCGGGGCGGGCCCGATCCGGACCTGTTCATCCCCGCGGCGCAGTGGGCCGACGGCGGGGGGCACTTCACCAGCCCGTACGAGTCGGGCAAGTACTTCACGACCACGAATGTCCGGCTCTTCCAAGGCGTCACCGAGCTTCCGCGTGCCAACGGCGACGATCCCTACGCGTTGCTGCCCGAGTTCCGGCTCTCACCGTCGAGCGCCACGTACCGGCTGGAGATGACCGAGATCATGCCGGCGTCGGCACAGGTCGGTACGCCGAGCACGGTGCTGTTCCAGCGTGCGCCGCGCACGGACACGACGTGGATGTTCACCTCGGCGAGGTCTGCTTCGGCGCCGCCGCCGGGTTACAACTGCTACCGATCGGGGACCGTGTGCTCCTTCCAGCCGCTGATCCAGCTCGAGCACCGGCTCCCGCTCGACCTGAACAACCGCGCGCCGGCAGGCAAGCCGTTCACCTTCGAGACGGCGGCGGCTTCGCACACGGGCGCGCGCGGCGGCGGTCCGGTGACCCAGCTGAAGGTGTCGGCCTCGGCGGACAACGGCGGCACCTGGGCACAGGCGGTCGCCATGCCGATCGGTGACGGCCGCTGGACGGTCACCGTCAACCATCCGCGATCAGCGGTGGCGGGCGGGTACATCTGGCTGCGGACGGAAGCGCGCGACAGCGCGGGCAATACCGTCACGCAGACGGTCCAGCGGGCATACGCTCTCGGCTAGCCGGTGGGGGCTGGGGCACCGGGACGGTGACCCAGCCCCTGGCCGCGGCCTGCAGGCCCGCTTGGAAGCGGGTCTGCGCGCCGAGGAAGTCCATCAGCTCGCGCAGCCTGCGCTGAAAGGTCCGATAGCTCAGCCCCAGCTGCTTGGCGATGCTGCGGTCCGGCATCCCGGTGGTCAGCAGCGCGAGCAGCCTGCTGTCCTCTGTGGACAGCGCGTTGTGCGTGGTGTGCGGACTTCCCGGCAGGCAGAGCGGCAGGCTGTGCCGCCAGAGATTCTGGAACAGCGCGCCGAGCGCGTCGAGCAGTGTCGACGGGTGGACCACCAGCGCGATCTCGACCGTCGGCGCGTTGGAATGCAAGGGAACCAGCGCCAAGTGATGGTCGGCGACGATCATCTTCAACGGGGCTTCCGCGATCACCCGTGCTTCCTCGCCGAGCCGCAGGCCCGCCTCCAGGTCGGCGTAGAGGTCATGCAACTCCAGCGCGCCGCGGTCGTAGACACCGCGGAACCGGACGCCGGCACCGAGCAGATCCCGCTCCGCCGGATGCAGCGAGGCGGGCGCCTTCGCGTACGGGGGCTTGTCGACGAAACGCACCTCGTGCCTGGCGGAGCGCATGATCTGGTCGGCCCTGCGCGCGATGGCCTCGCTGCCGCGCACCACCTCGATCAGGTCGGAAGCCTGCCTGCCGACAGCATGCCGATGGCGGTCCTGGAACCGGTTCGCCACCAGTCGGGCGTTCTCCAGTTCCTGCTCCTTGAGCAGCACCAGCGCGCCGAGCCCGACATCGGGGGCGACGGCCGTGAACCGCACCGGCCTGCCGGGCGCGCGCATGACCAGGTGTTTCGCGGCAAGCCCGCGTAGCACCTGGCTGAGCCGTTGCCTGCTCAAGCCGAGTTCGTCGGCTAGCTCGGCCGTCGTCATCGAGCGGCTGTCGACCAGCGCGCCGTAAACCCGCAGGTCGAGTGGGCTCAATCCGATGACGTCGAGCATGTGCGCACCTCGCAGTGTCGGCGGGTCACCAGTGTCCCGCGTCACAGAGGTTGCCGAGCGACTGTTAACGATATATCGTGAACGTGTCGGAACAGTTCGTTAGACATCGAGAAGGAGACAGATCATGAGAGGACGACGACACTTCCCGCCGCCGCACGTTCGCGAGGCCTTCGGCCCGTTCGGTCGCGGCGGCTTCGGGGAATTTCCCGCAGGCTGGGGCCCTGGCCCCCGTGGGCACGGCCGTGGCCGTGGCGGGCCCGGCAGGCGAGGCAGGCGCGGTGACGTCCGCGCGGCGATCCTCGCCCTGCTGGCCGAGCAGCCGAGGCACGGCTACGAGATCATCGGCGAGATCAGCGAGCGCAGTGGCGGATTCTGGAAGCCGAGTCCCGGCTCCATCTACCCGACGCTGCAGCTGATGGCCGACGAAGGACTGGTGACCAGCCGCGAAGACAGCGGCAAGCGCCTGTTCGAGCTCACCGAAGAGGGCCGCTCGGCCGCCGAGCAGCAGGACGCGGTACCGCCGTGGGAGCACATCGCCCACGAGGTCGACCCGGTCGAGGTCAACCTGCGCAAGGCGGGCATGACCTTGATGGCCGCGGCCGTCCAGGTCGCGCAGGCTGGTTCACCGGCTCAGAAGGCGAAGGCCATCGAGGTGATGAACGAAGCCAGGCGCGCGCTCTACGGGATCCTCGGCGCGTCGGACGACGACGAATCCGAAGCCGAGTGAAGCGGGATGACGAGGCCGGTGGGCTTGCGCCGCACATGCACGCGATAGCTCACCGGCAGCGTCACCGGGCCACGGGAATCGTTGGCCCGTAACACCTCCGCGATCGCACGTTCGGCGACGGCCGCGCTGAACTCGATCTTGAGCACGGCCTTCATGTCCTCGGCGTCGTCGAAGCGCCAGCGGGTTTCCACCCGGCGGCAGCCGAAACCGGCGCCTTCGAAGAACCGCTCGACGGCCACCGGGTCGTAGTCGGGCAGGTCCGCCCGCATCCAGTCGCCGTAGGGGCCGCGGCTGACATCCAGGTCGACGATGGCGAACACGCCGCCCGGCCGCAGCACCCGCTCCGCCTCCAGCAGCCCCGGTTCGCAACCGGGGCCGAAGAAGTACGCCGTCCGCGCGTGCACGACGTCGACGCTCGCGTCGGCCACCGGCAGCGCCTGGGCGCACCCGCGGAGCACGGTCACCGAGGCGAGATCCTCGACCCGCAGCAAGGCGCGCTCGACGAGCGGCTGGTGTGGCTCGACCCCCAGCACCGACTTGGCCTGTTCGGCGAATCGCGGCAGATGGAAGCCGTCGCCGCAGCCGACGTCGAGCACGTCCTTGCCCCGCCAGCCGGCGGATTCCGCCAGCACCTGCCAGATCTCACCGTCCACGTCCTGCGCGCGGTTCTCGATCTCGTACGCCTTCGGGTAGTACCAGATATTCGGGCTCGGCAAGACATCCGCCTTGCGCGAGAGGCGCGAAGACGGAGCGGGACGGGTGAACCAGCGCACGGAAGCTCCAACGTAACCAGGCGGCCAGGTAGTTCCGCTTGGGTTGCGATCATCATATTTCGGTCAGGAGAACGCGAGGTCAGCCCGTAGAATCGTGCTTTGGGATCTGCGAGGGAGATCAGCATGTCGCTCAGTTCTCCGTCCGTGCCACGCGTCCTGCCGTCCGGCATCCCCTGCTGGATCGAGCTCACCACCACCGACGAAGCACGGGCTCAGCACTTCTACAGCAACCTTTTCGGCTGGCAGTACGCGACGAACCGCGACCCGGCGACCCCGACGAGGCGGTACTCGATCGCCTCGCTGAACGGCGTGGCGGTCGGCGGCCTGTACACCGGCGCGAGAAACCAGGCACCCGGCTGGACCGTGCATTTGTCCGTGCAGCACACGGCAAGCGCGGCCGAATGGGTGACCGAACTCGGCGGGAAGGTCACGCTCGGGCCGATCGCCATCCCGCACCGCGGCAGCATCCTGCACGCGATCGACGCCAGCGGCGCGCCCGTGGTGTTCTGGGAGCCCGACGAGAGCTGGGAGTTCGGCACCGGCGTCGCGAACACGTTCAGCGGCGCCGATCTCAACGTGCATGACGGTGAGGCGGCTGATCACTTCTACTGCAGGCTCTTCAACTACCAGAGCCATCAGATCGGCGACGCGGAGACCGTCGACTACGCCGAATGGTGCATCGAGCACGAACCGGTGCTGTACCGGTACGTGATGGGACGCGAGTACCTGCCGACCACACCGCCGCATTGGATGGTCTACATCAAGGTCGATGCCGCGAAGGGCACCGACGCCGTCGCCGGGCAGGCGCTGATGCACGGCGGGACCGTCGTCATCGAGCCGTACGACACCCCGTTCGGGCGAGTGGCGATACTGGCCGATCCCGACGGCGCGGTCTTCGCGATCATCGACCACGAGTACATCGCCGACAATGTGGGCCGCGCGGAAGTCGACGACCCTTACGACGACTAGACCGGCACGAAAGCGCTCAGAAGCAGCCAGGACACGACAGCGGAAGGCAGCAGCGAGTCGAGCCGGTCCATGATGCCGCCATGGCCCGGCAAGAGGTTGCCCATGTCCTTGATGCCGAGGTCGCGCTTGATAAGCGACTCGACGAGGTCTCCGAGCGTCGCGACGAGCACGATCGCGATGCCGTAGAGCACGCCCTGCCAGACATGGCCGTCGACGAGCAGCGTCAGTGTGAGGGCGCCGGCGACGGTGCCCGCGATCACCGAGCCCGCGAAGCCTTCCCAGGTCTTCTTCGGGCTGATGCTCGGCGCCATCGGGTGTTTGCCGCGCAGGACACCGGCGGCGTACCCGCCGGTGTCCGAAGCGACGACACCGATCATGAACACCAGCACCCGGCCGGGGCCGTCGGCGGGCGGCACGAGCATCGCGGCGAACGCACCGAACAGCGGCAGGTAGCCCGCCGCGAAGATGGTCGCCGTGACGTCACGCAGATAGCCCTCGGCACCGCCAGGCAGCCGCCAGACGAGGCACGCCAGCACGGTCAGCACGAACGCGATCAACGCGCCGCGCAGCCCGAACGGCCAGGCCAGCCAGATCATCGCCTGGCCACCGGCGAGCACCGGGACCATCGCGACCTGGATACCGGCGGCACGCTTGAGCGCGCCTGCCAGCTCGACCGTGCCGACCGCGATCGCGGCGGCGATGATCGCGATGAACAGGTACTTCACGGTGAACAGCGACGCGATGATCGCGGCACCCAACAGCAAACCGACGCCGATGGCCGCGGGCAGGTTACGACCTGCTCGCGACGGCTTCTTGGCGCCGCGCGCCGGTTCGGGCGCCACGACCGTTTCCTCGCGTTCCTCGCTCACCTGTGCCATCAAACCTCGAGCAACTCGGCTTCCTTGTGCTTGACCAGCTCGTCGACCTGGTGTGCGTAGGTGTCGGTGAGGTTCTGCAGTTCCTTCTCGGCGCGCGCGACGTCGTCCTCGCCCGCTTCGCCGTCCTTCTGGATCTTGTCGAGCGCTTCCTTCGCCTTGCGGCGGACGCTGCGGATGGAAACCCGCGCGTCCTCACCCTTGCCCTTGGCGAGCTTCACCATCTCCTTGCGGCGCTCTTCGGTGAGCTGCGGGATGACGATGCGGATGATGCTGCCGTCGTTGCTCGGGTTCACGCCGAGGTCGGACTCGCGCAGCGCCTTCTCGATGGCGTTGAGCTGGGAGGCGTCATATGGCTTGATGATCACCATGCGTGCCTCGGGCACGTTGACGCTCGCCAGCTGGTTCAGCGGGGTCATCGCACCGTAGGCCTCGACGACGATCCGCGAGAACATCGACGGATTCGCCCGGCCGGTGCGCACCGAAGCGAGGTCCTCCTTCGCGACGTTCACCGCTTTTTCCATCTTCTCCTCGGCGTCGAGGAGGGTCTCGTCGATCACGGTAACTCCCGTTGTAGATCCAATGGTGTGACGCTCTGCTGGTACCGGCCGGTCCCTCAGTCTCCTGGGGTACTGACCAGAGTGCCGATTCTTTCACCACTCACCGCGCGGGCGATGTTCCCCTCGGTAAGGAGGTTGAACACGATGATCGGCATGTTGTTGTCCATGCAGAGGGTGAACGCGGTGGCGTCCGCGACCTTGAGGTCCCGCTCCAGCACCTCGCGGTGCGTGATCTCGTGGAACATCTCCGCGTTGGGGTCGCTCTTCGGGTCGGCGGTGAACACGCCGTCGACGGCCTTGGCCATCAGCACGGCCTCACAGCCGATCTCGAGCGCACGCTGCGCGGCGGCGGTGTCGGTGGAGAAGTACGGCATGCCGACACCGGCGGCGAAGATGACCACGCGGCCCTTCTCCAGGTGCCGCTCGGCGCGACGCGGGATGTAGGCCTCGGCGACCTGGCCCATGGTGATGGCGCTCTGCACGCGGGTGGGCAGGCCCTCCTTCTCGAGGAAGTCCTGCAGCGCGAGGCAGTTCATCACGGTGCCCAGCATCGCCATGTAGTCGGCGCGGTCGCGGTCCATGCCACGCTCGGAGAGCTCGGCGCCGCGGAAGTAGTTGCCGCCGCCGATGACGACGGCGATCTGCACCCCGGTCCGCGCGACCTCGGCGATCTGCCTGGCGACCGAGTGCACGACGTCGGGATCGACCCCGATGGAACCACCGCCGAACATCTCACCGCCGAGCTTCAGCAGTACTCGCCGATAGCCGCCGTTGACCCGGTCACTCATCTTCGGTTTCGCTCCCTCGAGGCGCTGTATTTCGTCTGGACCCGACTGTGCCCCGTCCCCGGCACGGGCGGAGACGGGGCACAGTTGTGAGAACTAGCCGGTTCAGGCCTGGCCGACCTCGAAGCGCGCGAACCGGGTGATGGTCACACCCGCCTCGTCCAGCAGCGCCTTCACGGTCTTCTTGTTGTCCTTGACCGACGGCTGCTCGAGCAGCACGTTGTCCTTGTAGTACGCGTTGACCTTACCCTCGATGATCTTGGGCAGCGCCTGCTCGGGCTTGCCCTCCTCGCGGGCGGTCGCCTCGGCGACACGACGCTCGTTCTCGACCGTCTCGGCCGGGACCTCTTCGCGGGTCAGGTACTTCGCCTTGAGCGCGGCGACCTGCATCGCGGCGCCGCGGGCGGCCTCGACGTCGTCACCGGTGAACTCGACCAGCACACCGACGGCCGGGGGCAGGTCGGCGCCACGGCGGTGCAGGTAGGTGGCGGTGGTGCCCTCGAAGGACACGACGCGGCGCAGCTCGAGCTTCTCGCCGATGCGCGCGGCCATCTCCTGGACGACCTCGTTGACGGACTTGCCGTCGAGGTCGGCGGCCTTCAGCTTCTCGACGTCGTCGGTCTTGACGGTCTTCGCGACCTCGACGATCTTCGCGGCCAGCTCCTGGAAGTCGGCGTTCTTCGCGACGAAGTCGGTCTCGGAGTCGAGCTCGATCAGGACGCCGTCCTGGCCGGCGACGAGACCCTCGGAGGTGGAGCGCTCGGCGCGCTTGCCGACGTCCTTGGCGCCCTTGATGCGCAGGAACTCGACGGCCTTGTCGAAGTCGCCGTCGTTCTCCTCCAGCGCCTTCTTGCAGTTCATCATGCCGGCGCCGGTCAGGTCGCGCAGGCGCTTCACATCTGCGGCGGTGTAGTTCGCCATGGTGCTAAATCCCGTCCTTTTTCAGGGCGTGTGGTTCGGGGGAGGAATGAGAGCCCGCGCGGCCCGAGCGAACTCGGACCGCGCGGGAGCAGCGCATCAGGAAGAGGCGGTGGCGTTCTCGGCCGGGACCTCGGCAGGCGCCTCGGCGGCAGCGGCCTCGGTGGTGTCGGAACCGGCGAGCAGCTCCTTCTCCCACTCGGCCAGCGGCTCGTCGGAGGCGACGCCCGGCTCCGGCTTGTCGGTGCCCGCGTCGGCGGAACCGTTGCGGCTGGAGCGCTGCAGCAGACCGGCGGCGGCGGCCTCGGCCACGACCTTGGTCAGCAGGGCGGCCGAGCGGATCGCGTCGTCGTTACCCGGAATCGGGTAGTCGACCTCGTCCGGGTCACAGTTGGTGTCGAGGATCGCGACGACCGGGATGTTCAGCTTGCGAGCCTCGCCTACGGCGATGTGCTCCTTCTTCGTGTCGACGATCCACACGATCGAAGGCACCTTGGCCATGTCGCGGATACCGCCGAGGGTCTTCTCGAGCTTGTCCTTCTCACGGGTGAGCGTGAGGATCTCGCGCTTGGTGAGGCCGACGAAGCCGCCGGTCTGCTCCTGCGACTCGAGCTCCTTCAGGCGGAGAAGACGCTTGTGCACCGTCTGGAAGTTGGTCAGCATGCCGCCGAGCCAGCGCTGGTTCACGTAGGGCATGCCCACGCGGGAAGCCTCGGCCGCGATGGCCTCCTGGGCCTGCTTCTTGGTGCCGACGAACATGATCGTGCCACCGTGCGCGACGGTTTCCTTGATGAACTCGTACGCGCGGTCGATGTACGTCAGCGTCTGCTGCAGGTCGATGATGTAGATGCCATTGCGCTCGGTGAAGATGTAGCGCTTCATCTTCGGGTTCCACCGACGGGTCTGGTGCCCGAAGTGCACGCCGCTGTCGAGCAGCTGCTTCATGGTGACGACGGCCATAGCCGGAATCGCACCTCTTCTGTGTAGAGCCCGCCGGGCGTCCGCTCCGGCAAGCTGGTTCGGTTTGCCGCCGCCGGCCGGGTGGCCGACAGCCCTGGTGCTTGAGCGAGAACCCGAATCCGCTGGTCAGAGCACCACCGGAACCGCCGGGCCTCGTATCTTCCGGCCGCCGCTCATCTCAAGGAGATGAGACAAAAGCGTCCAGAATGTGCACGAGCACGCGAAGTCAGTCCACTCACATGGACTGCGGGAAACAGTCTACTCCGTCATGCGGACACTGTTCCCACCGGCAGCGCAAGCAGCGGTGAGTTGTCCACATCCGGTCTGTCCATCCACAGATTACGCCTGGTCACCCCCACGGCGCGCGGGTGGCGGCGAGCCTGGGGAGATGGACCGATTCCTGCTCGCGCTGGCGGCGTTCGCGGCGCTCTTCCAGCCACGCTTCGACTGGCCGCTCTCCCCCGTCCCGACGGTGACCAGGCCTTTCGAGGCGCCCGCCGACGCCTACAGCGCGGGTCACCGTGGCGTCGACCTCGCGGCTTCACCCGGCCAGGAAGTACTGGCGGCCGGTCCGGGTGTGGTCGTGTTCTCGGGTTCGCTGGCCGGGCGCGGGGTGGTTTCGGTCGACCACGACGGCGGGCTGCGCACGACGTACGAGCCGGTGCTCCCTGTCGTAGCCGAGGGCGACCAGGTCTACGGCGGCCAGGTGATCGGGACGGTGGTCGCCGGTCACCCCGGCTGCCCGGCCGGCGCTTGCCTGCACTGGGGCGTCCGCCGAGGCGAGGAGTACCTGGATCCGCTGACGCTGGTCCCCGCCCCGAGAACCCGGCTCCGCCTCAAGCCTTGGGACCCCGGATCCCCGTAGCCCCGCCGCCGCGGCTGGCCGGAGGATCCGGCGCGTGCACAGCTGGCCGCCACACATTCACAAACGGACGACACGCGTACCTGGATGGACGACACGCGTGCCTGGGGAGTCGGCGGGTGGCGTCAGACGCCGGTTTGCTCGACGAGCTTGGCGCGGAGGCGCATGACCGCACGGGTGTGGAGCTGGCTCACCCGTGATTCGGTGACACCGAGGACCTTGCCGATTTCGGCGAGGGTGAGGCTTTCGAAGTAGTAGAGGCTGACGACGATGCGGTCACGCTCGGTGAGCTGGGAGATGGCGTCGGCGAGCTGGCGGCGGTTGTCCTGGTCGACGAGGACGGCGACCGGGTCGACGGCGTCGTCGTCGGGGAGGGTGTCGACGAGCGAGCCGCTTTCCTTGCCAGCCGCGACCAGGTCTTCGAGCGCGACGACGCTGGTGAGCTGGAGCTGGCCGTAGAGGTCGCGGAGCTCGTCGACGGTGATTTCGAGCTCCGCGGCGAGCTCGGCGTCGGTCGGGGTGCGGTGGAGGCGGGCGCCGAGGCGTTCGAGCGCGCGCTCGGCCTCGCGGGCCCGGCTGCGCACGACGCGGGGTACCCAGTCCTGGGAACGCAGGTCGTCGAGGATGGCGCCGCGGATGCGCTGCATCGCGTAGGTCTCGAAGCGCAGGCCGCGGGCCGGCTCGAACTTCTCGATCGCGTCGACCAGGCCGAAGATGCCCGATTGGACCAGGTCACCGACGTCGACGTGGGTGGGCAGGCCGGTGCCGACCCGGCCTGCGACGTACTTGACCAGCGGCGCGTAGTGCAGGACGAGCCTGTCCCGCAGCACCTGTTCCGGGGCGTCGGAGAACTGCTTCCACAGCGCCTGGATGCCGGAGTCGACGTCATAGCCCGCGGTCTTCTCGCGCGCTTGGCCGGGTTGGCCGGGTACCACGCCATCACCGTCCGAACACGGCTGGCCGTGTTCGACGGTTTCGCTCAGCTGCGGGTCGGCGGTCACCGGACCGCTCTCACTGGCATCTGGCTCAGTTCTTTCTCCGGGCTCGTACGAGTTCTCGCGTGCCTCTGCCTGTTCTCGGCCCCCGTGACCAGCCGGACGGTCCCCGGCATCAGCGGGCCCGGGGGTGTGCTCGGTCATGGATCGCCTTCAGCCGCTCGACGGTCACGTGAGTGTAGAGCTGCGTCGAGGCAAGCGTAGCGTGACCAAGCAGTTCCTGAACGCTGCGAAGGTCGGCTCCGCCCTCCAGCAAGTGCGTTGCCGCCGAATGGCGTAGCCCATGTGGCCCCATATCCGCAGCACCAGGCACCGATCCCACGGCCTCGTGGACCAGGCGGCGCACCGAACGCTGATCCATCCGCCTGCCACGGATTCCCACGAACAGAGCAGTGCTGCCCGGCGCGGCGAGCCCGGCGCGTCCCGCGTCGAGCCATTCCCGGACCGCGGCGTCAGCGGGTGCCCCGAACGGCACCATCCGCTCCTTGTCACCCTTGCCGAGCACGCGGATCATCCGCCGCGCGAAGTCGACGTCCTCGACATCGAGCCCGCACAGCTCCGAAACCCGCACGCCCGTCGCGTAGAGCAGCTCGAGGACGGCGTGGTCACGCAGCGCGACCGGATCCCGCTCAGCGGCCCCTGACGCGGACGCACGCATCAGCTCCTCGGCCTGCTCGGGCCGGAGCACCCCCGGCAGCTTCCGGTGCGCCCTCGGCGCGACCAGCCGGGCGCCGGGGTCGGCCGCCAGCGCACCGCGGCGCTGGGCCCACGTGGTGAACGTGCGCACCGCGGCCGCCCGCCGCGCGAGCGTGGTCCGGCTCGCGCCGCCGGACCGCTGCCCGGCCAGCCAAGCACGCAGCACGCCGACATCGAGCGCGCTGAGGTCGGCCGACTCGTCGCGGTACACGAAACCCAGCAGCGACACGACATCCCCGATGTAGGCGCGCACGGTGTGCTCGGACAGCCCGCGTTCCAGCCGGAGGTGCCGTTCGTACTCGCCGACGAGATCGCCGGCCGCCTCGGGCAACTCCGCGCGGACCCGCCGAAGATCGACGCGCTGCGTACTCGAAGTGGGCATGACGTTGACGCTGCGCGATCGGCCGCGTGCGGTCAAGGGGGCGCGCCCAGGCCACCGCGGCGAAATCGATCGCTCTCCGACCGCTTACCCGGCGGCGAGCGACTCGCTTCCGAGCCCACGCTTCTTCGCCAGCGCCGTCGAAAACCCGGAAATGCCTGGCAGCAAGGCTCACTCAGGAATCAAGCCGCCTCCAGCCTGCTTCGGAATGCTCGGCGAAGCCATCGATTTCGAGCGCGGGCAGCAATGCGCGGACGCGGGACACGGGCACGCCCGATTCGGCCGCGACATGCTGGACGGATTTGGCCCGGCGCGGGGCCAGCGCCTCATGGACACGCAGGGCTTCGGGGCCCAGCCTGTCCGTCCGGCGCCGGGGGCTCGCCCTCGGCTGACGGTCGGCGGTGAGCTTGCCGACGGTGCCCGCCACGTCTTGGACCGACGTGACCAAGGTGGCGTGGGCTTCCCGGATCAGGTCATGGCAGCCGACCGACATGGCCGACGTGACCGGTCCCGGCACCGCCATCACCACCTTGCCCAGTGCGCCCGCCGTGGCAGCGGTGTTCCGGGCACCGCTGCGCTGGCCGGCTTCGACAACGATGGTGCCCTCGGTCAAGGCCGCGATGAGACGGTTGCGGACGAGGAACCGGTGCTTCGCGGGCGAAGTGCCCATGGGGTACTCGCTGACGACCGCGCCGCTTTCGGCGATGCGGTTCAGCAAGCCCTCATGGCCTGCCGGATAGCCCGCGTCCAAGGCGCAGCCCAGCACGGCCACGGTGAACCCCTCCGACGCCAGCGCGCCTCGGTGCGCGGCACCGTCGATGCCGTACGCGGCACCCGAGAAGATCGGAAAGCCGGCCGAGGCCAGCCCGTAGCCGAGTTCCGATGCGACGTGTTCGCCGTATCCGGTGGCCGCCCGCGCGCCGACGATGGCGACCGCGTTGTCCGCGGCCTCGTCGAGCGGGCGCTCGCCGCGCACCCACAACGCGAGTGGCGGCACCGCCTCACGGACGCCGTTGCCTTGCGCCAGCGTCAGCGAGTGCAGTGGCCACGACGGCCACTCATCGTCCTCCGGGATCACGAGCCTGGCACCGAGCCGTTCGGCCTCGGTCAGATCCTGCTCGGCCAGGTCATAGCCCGCGCGAGCCGAGGTCTCCTGCCAGACCCGCTCAGGGCAGTCCCTGGCGCGGACCCGATCGGCCGCGTCGACCGGACCGAGTTCACCGACGAACGAGACGAGTCCGGTGGCCGGCGGCTCCGCGACACGCACCAAGTACGCCCTGGCCAGCCGCTGATCTTCCAAGACGCTCATGCCGCCTGCCTCTCGCGGAAGTCCAGCGCGGCGGCCACCTCGTCCTCGTCGGGCCGCGCCGCACCCGCCAGGTCGGCGAGCGTCCACGCGATCCGCAGGCAGCGATCCGCGCCTCGGGCGGTGAGCAGACCCCGGTCCAGACCACGGTCGAGCAACGCCGTCGCTTTGGCAGGCAAGGAGAATTCACGCCGGAGCGCCGGTCCAGGAACCTCGGCATTGGACTGCCAGCCATGCTCGGCCCAGCGCGCCGCGGCCCGCTGCCGCGCCTCGATGACCCTGGTCCGGACCACGGCCGTCGACTCCGTATCACCCACGTCATGGGCGCTCATCGCCGTCATCGGCCGCAGCTTGGTGCGGAGATCGACCCGATCGAGCAGTGGCCCCGACAACCGGCCCAGATACCTGCGCCTGGCCGTCGCCGAACACGAACAGTCCGATTCTTTCGGTGGCGCGCAAGGACAAGGGTTGGTCGCCAGTACCAATTGAAACCGTGCCGGATACCGGACCACACCGCGAATCCGGCCGATACGCACCTCGCCGTCTTCCAGAATGGTGCGCAATGATTCGAGCCGATCGGACGGGAATTCGCAGACTTCGTCCAAGAGCAGGATTCCGCGATGCGCCTTGCTGATGGCGCCCGGCACCGCCAATCCGCTACCGCCGCCGATGAGGGCGGCGACCGAGATCGAGTGATGCGGCGCGACGAACGGCGGCACCGTCACCAAAGGCGATCCGGTGGCCAGCGAGCCGTCGATCGAATGCACCGCCGTGACTTCCAGCGATTCCTCGTGCGTCAGCGGCGGCAGCAATCCTGGCAGGCGTTTGGCCAGCATGGTCTTGCCGACGCCCGGCGGCCCGGTCATCAGCAGGTGGTGACCGCCCGCGGCCGCGACCTCGAGCGCCCAGCGTGCTTCGGGCTGGCCGATCACGTCCGCCAGATCAGGGACCTCGGCAGGCTCGGGCGGAGCAGGCGGCGGAGGCTCCACCAGGTCGGCCTCGTTCCTGAGCCACGCCACGAGATCACGCAACCGCGCCGCGCCCCGGATTTCGAGCCCGTCCACGAGCGCGGCCTCGATCAGCGACTCCACGGGAACCACCGCGCGTCTCATCCCGGCGGCACGCGCCGCCAGCAGTCCCGGCAGCACGCCGCGTACCGGCCGGACCCGGCCGTCCAGCGCCAGCTCGCCGAGCAGGACGCTGCGGACCAGCCTCGTCGACGGGACCACGCCGGACGCGGCGAGCACCGCGGCGGCTATCCCGAGGTCGTAGCCGGACCCGACCTTCGGCAGGTTCGCGGGCGACAACCCGAGCGTGACCTTGCCATCCGGCCACGATTGCTTGGAGTTGCGGACGGCCGAGCGGACCCGGTCCTTGGCCTCACGCAACCCGGCGTCCGGCAGGCCGACGAGCTTGATGCCCGGCAGCCCGCCACCGATATCGGCTTCGATTTCGACGATCCGGCCCTCGATACCGAGCAGGGCGACGGACCACGCCTTCGCGATGGGCATCTCAAAACGCCCCCGCGATGTGCTTGAGGCGCGGCTGCTCCCCAGGCGGCGCGAACACGGCGATCACGTCGAACCGGATCGGTGTCCAGTCCATCCGGTGCTCGGCGAGCCACTCGTAGGCGAGCCGCCTGATGCGGTACGCCTTCTCGTCGGTCACCGCCGCCTCTGGCGGCCCGGTACCCGCGCCCGCTCTGGTCTTGACCTCACAGACCAGCAGCATCGTGCGATCGGTCGCCACGATGTCCAGCTCGCCGGACCGGCTGCGCCAGTTCCGTTCGAGCACGATGAATCCGGAGTTCTCCAGATGCCTCGCGGCCAGGTCTTCGCCGAACCTGCCCAGTTGCTGGCGCCGCGTCAGTGTGTTCGTCATCGTCATCCCCTTCGGCCATCACGGTGGGTACGCGATCAACGCTGCCAGGGTGACAAGCCGTCACACCAGATCCAGTTCCCGGACCTGTGGATAAGTGGGGCGATGTGGATAACTCGGCCGCCGGGGGCCGCGGCGAGCCGAAAAGTGTCAGAGGTCTGTGCTAGGTCAGCCCGAGAACGGCCCGTCCTCAGGAAGCCGCAGGTCAGGCTTATCGAGCTCCTCGACGTTCACGTCCTTGAACGTGATGACCCGGACATGCTTCACGAACCGGGCGGGGCGATACATGTCCCATACCCAGGCGTCCGACATCCGCACCTCGAAATAGACCTCGCCGCCGCCGTCGCGCACCTGCACGTCCACGGCATTGGCCAGGTAGAAGCGCCTTTCGGTCTCCACCACGTACGAGAACTGGCTGACGATGTCGCGGTACTCGCGGTACAGCGACAGCTCCATCTCGGTCTCGTACTTCTCGAGATCCTCTGCGCTCATGAAGTCTGCGCCCCTCCTCGGGATTCAACGGCGAAGCGTTCATTCTTGCCTACCGAGGTATCGGTGGCACTCACCGCCGCACCCATCGACTCCAATGCCGCAACGGTCAGCATCACCTGATGCGGAGGAGTATGACCCAAAGCGGCCGCCACCGTGGCCACGTTGGTGTACGACCACCGGTGCACCTTGCTCGGGCCGTGCTTCGCGAGCGCGGCCGTGTGCTCGGCGGTGCTGTAGCCCTTGTGCACGTCGAAGCCGTAATCCGGGTGCTCTTCGTGCAGCCCGGCCATGATCCGGTCCCTGGTCACCTTCGCGAGCACCGACGCGGCCGCGATGCAGGCCACCGCCCGGTCGCCCTTGGTCACCGGGACACTCGGCGCCGGCAGACCAGGCACACGGAAACCGTCGGTGAGGACGTACCCGGGCGTCTGGCGGAGGCCTTGGACCGCGCGGCGCATGCCCTCGATGTTCGTCACGTGGATGCCCAGCGCGTCGACCTCATCGGCGCCGATGACGACGATCGAGTAGTCCAAGGCCCTGGCCAGCACCCGGTCGTAGACCCGGTCGCGCGCGAGCGCGGTGAGCAGCTTGGAATCGGTGAGTTCCGGGAGCCGCGCGGCGTCACCGGCACGGAGCACGCAGGCGGCGACCACGAGCGGCCCGGCGCAGGCGCCACGGCCTGCCTCGTCGACACCGGCGACGGGGCCGAGGTCACGCCGGTCGAGTGCGGCCTGAAGACCCCAGAAGCCGTCGCCCCTGACCACCGCGCGCGGCGGTCGCAGAGGGGCTGACGGCTCCCGGGAAACACACAGTGTCAACGCTCTAACGCTTTCGCTTGACCGACTTTCGCAGGCCGGCGGACAGTCGGCGGCCGAAGAACACCACCGGGAACGCGGCCGCGGTGCCGACACCCAGCGGGATGCCCTGCTGCCACGCCGGCGCGGACAGGGCCGCGGGCTGCGCGGATTCCTGCGGGTTGTGGTCGGTCACGCCACCCCAGCGGGACGGCGGGAGCACGATGATCCGGGCCTTGCCGATCACGTTGTCGAGCGGGATGGTCGCGTTCGGACCGCCGCCACCCTGGTAACGCGAGTCACCGGAGGCGTTGCGGTTGTCGCCCATCACCCAGAGCCTGCCTTCGGGAACCTTGACGGGCTCGAAGGGATCCTGCGTCTGCTTCTCCGGGCTTTCCCAGTGGATGTACGGCTCGTCGAGTGCTTTGCCGTCCACGATCACCCGGTTGCGGGCATCGCAGCACTGGACGGTCTGGCCGCCGACGGCGATCACGCGCTTGACGAAGTCACGCTCGTCCGGGGGCGCGAAACCGATCAGCGAACCGAGCCCGCGCAGGCCCTTGACGATGATGTTGCTGGACTCCTCGGAGGTGATCTCCGCGTGGTTCCACGATTCCGGGCCCTTGAAGACGATCACATCGCCGGGGCTCGGGTCGGTGAAGTCGTACACCACCCGGTCCACCAGCACCCGGTCGCCGAAGCAGCCGGTGCACCCGTGCAACGTGGACTCCATCGACCCCGAGGGGATCATGAAGACCTTGGCGAGGAACTGCTGGATCAGGATCGTCAGCACGAGTGCGACGACGATCAGGATCGGCAGCTCTTTCCAGAACGAGCGCTTCTTGCTGGTTTTGCCACGCCGGTGAGAAGAGCGGCGTCCGGAAGAGGAAGGCTCCTCTTCCGGACGCTCTGCATCGTCTTCAGCGGCGTTCTGGGGCACGGGTTCGACCACGTCGCCAGGCTACCGTTCTCCGCGTAAAGGCTTAGGAAGCGGAGGTCGTCTCGCGGTTTTCGCGGCGTTCCTTGATCTTGGCCGCCTTGCCGCGCAGGTCGCGGAGGTAGTACAGCTTGGCGCGACGCACGTCGCCGCGCTTGTGCACCTCGATCTGGGCGATGTTCGGCGAGTGCACCGGGAAGGTGCGCTCCACGCCGACACCGAACGAGACCTTACGCACGGTGAAGGTCTCGCGGATGCCACCGTTCTGGCGGCGGATCACGACGCCCTGGAAGATCTGGTTCCGCTCACGGTTGCCCTCGATGACGCGGACGTGAACCTTCAGCGTGTCGCCGGGGCGAAAGTCCGGGATGTCGGAACGCAGCGAGTGCGCGTCCAGTGCGTCCAGGGTGTTCATCGGTGGTCCGTCCTCGTCATTTCAGTGTGGCTTGCGTACTTCCGGGCGCGCGCGGATTGAACTGCGCTCGAACCCGGGGGCTGTGGTCGGCGGAAGGCCTGCTCACGCCAACCGGTCAAGTATTACAGATAGCTACCCGACCCCTGCATGGGGCCTACTCCGATGCCTCGCGAAGACGCTCGAGAAGCTGGAGATCGTGTTTGTCGAGACTACCCTCGGGCAACTGGCCGATGAGCTCGGGGCGGCGCTCGACGGTCCGTTCCAGTGACCGATCACGGCGCCAGCGGTTCACCAGCGCGTGGTTTCCCGAACGCAGGACGTCCGGAACGGCCAGCTCACGCCACACCTCGGGCCGGGTGTAGCTGGGGCCTTCGAGCAAGCCGTCCGAGAACGAGTCCTGCTCGGCCGAGAGCTTGTTGCCGAGCACGCCGGGCAGCAGCCGGACGATGGCCTCGACCATCACCAGCACCGCTGCCTCGCCGCCGACCAGCACGTAGTCGCCGATCGACACCTCGTCGACCGGCATCCGGCGCGCGGCGTCGTCGATCACCCGCTGGTCGATGCCCTCGTAGCGGCCGCAGGCGAACACCAGGTGCTCTTCCGCGGCGAACTCGTGCGCCATGGCCTGGGTGAACGGGCGGCCGGCAGGCGTCGGCACGACGAGCCTGGTCTTCTCACCGCAGACCTCGTCGAGCGCGGGGCCCCAGATCTGCGGCTTCATGACCATGCCCGGGCCACCGCCATAGGGCGCGTCGTCGACGGCGCGGTGCACGTCCTGCGTCCAATCACGCAGATCGCGCACGCCGATCTCGATGAGCCCGCGTTCGATCGCCCTGCCGAGCAGCGCGGCCCGCAGCGGGTCGAGGTACTCGGGGAAGATCGTGACGACGTCGATACGCACTTAGTCCAGCAATCCTTCAGGCGGGTCGAGCACTACCCGGCCGCCGGCGATGTCGACGGTCGGCACGATCGCGCGCACGAACGGCACGAGCACCGTCTCGCCGTCGCGATCGAGCGAGAGCAGCTCGCCCGCAGCCGAATGCAGGACCTCGATCACCTTGCCGACGACGGTGCCGTCGAGCAGTTCGGCGCGGAGCCCTTCGAGTTCGTGGTCGTAGAACTCGTCCGGGTCCCCGGTCGGCGCGAGGTCCGCCGTGTCCCCGAGCAGCAGCGCGCCCCGGAGGGTCTCCGCCACGTCCCTGGTCACGACCTCCGTGAAACGCACGAGCAGCCGCCCGCTGTGTGAGCGGGCGGCTGCCACGGTGAGTTCACGGTGTGAGCCGTCACGCAGCTTCGACGTCATGGTCTTGCCGACGGCGAAGCGCTGATCGGGAGAGTCGGTGTGCACGTCGACGGCGAGTTCACCGTTGATGCCGTGCGCCTTCGCGACCCTGCCCACTACGACCTGCACTGTGTTCTGCCCTGTTCTGATCAGCGGTCGGTGTCGACGACGTCCACGCGGACGCCCCGGCCACCGATGCCGCCCATGACCGTGCGCAGAGCGGTCGCGGTACGACCGCCGCGACCGATCACCTTGCCGAGGTCGTCGGGGTGCACGTGCACCTCGAGGGTCCGGCCGCGGCGGGTGGTCAACAGCTCCACCCTCACCTCGTCCGGGTTGTCGACGATGCCGCGAACAAGGTGTTCGAGGGAGTCGGCGAGGAAGCTCACGCTTCGGCCTTCTCGCCCTCAGCCTTGTCTTCGGTCTTCTTCGGGGCCTTCTTCGCCTTCGGCGTGGTGGCCTCGTTCGAAGCGGTGTCACCGGCGGCGGCGAGCGCGGCGTTGAAGAGGTCCTGCTTGGACGGCTTCGGCTCCGCGACCTTCAGCGTGCCCTCGGTGCCCGGGAGGCCCTTGAACTTCTGCCAGTCACCGGTGATCTCGAGGATGCGCTGGACCGGCTCGGTGGGCTGCGCGCCGACCTTCAGCCAGTGCTGCGCCCGCTCGGTGTCGACCTCGATGAAGGAGGGCTCCTCCTTCGGGTGGTACTTGCCGATCGTCTCGATGGCCTTGCCATCACGACGGGTACGCGCGTCGGCGACGATGATCCGGTAGTACGGCGCACGGATCTTGCCAAGGCGCTGAAGCTTGATCTTGACGGCCACGGGTGTGGGTACTCCTCAGTTCTCTCGCTGCAAGGTGGGACGCCCGGCGGTCCGTGTGGGGATACGGATCTGGGCACCCTGAGGTCAGGAGCTCCGGCGCGGTGAGAGGGTCCGGCCGAGGCAAGCAAGGGAACATTCTGCCAGATGGCCTCAGCGACCTGCGCACCAGGCTAGATGGTGGCCATGCCGAGCGAGGTCAGCAAGATCGCGAGCGCCGGCAGGAAGTTGTTCATCTGGTGCGCGACGACGCTGCCGAGCAGGCGCCCGGTGACCAGCCTGGCGAGGCCGATCGGGATGGAGATCACGATCAGCAGTGTGGTGCGCAGCGGTTCGAGATGGCTGGCCGCGAACACCGCCGTCGAGAGCACGAACGCGGCCGTCCTGCCGACGCGCTCGTTGCTCCAGTGCAGGCGTTCGACCGCGCCCCAGAGCAGGCCGCGGTAGATGATCTCCTCGCAGATCGGGCCGAGCAGCCAGAGGTAGAGGAACATCGCGACCGCGGCCGAAACGGACATCTTCTGGTCCCCGACCAGCGCGCTGATGGCGGAGGTCGCGTTCCGGTCGCCGACGAGCTGGGTCCACACGTAGGCGCCGATCGACGTCAGTACCAGGCCGAGCACCCCGAACTTCAGCCCGGTGCGCACGTCGGCCCAGCGCCAGGCCAGGCGCAGGTCGGCGACCGGGCCGTTGCCCCTGAGCCTGGTGACCAGCAGCGCCACCGCCGCGGCCGTCATGGTCGGGGCCGCCGTGCCGATGAGCACGTCGCGCACCGGGATCGGCTGGCCGGACGGCCTGTCACCGAGCAGCACGCCGACGAAGGCGGCCGACGCCAGCAGTACGGCTTCGACGAGCAGGAAGGCACCGAATCCCCAGCGAGGCGGTCTCGGCGGCTCCTCGTCCATGACCAGCGGAGCCGGCTCTTGAGCTGTCACAGCCGATCCTCCGTGGTGTGGGTTGAAGTGAGCCTAGCGCCGCTGTGCGTGCCCGGTCAGTTACCACCGAGCAGCAACAGCGCCGGTGGGAGGTTGTTGGCGGCATGCGCGACGACGCTCGCGCTGACGTTGCCGGTGAAGTAGCGGGCGAGTCCGATCATGATGCCCTGCGCGAACAGGGCGATCGTGCGCGTCGGCTCGCCGTGCAGATGCGCGAAGACGATCGCGGTCAGCACCAGTGTCACCCATTGCGGGATCTTGTAGCGGTCGAGCGCCGACCAGAGCGCGCCGCGCACCAGCAGCTCTTCGGTGAGCGGCGCGGCCAGCACGACGATCAGCGCGGCCAGCACCAGCCAAAGCCTTGAGCCGCCCAGCTCGCTTGAGAAGTCGGTAAGCGGATTCTCCGAAGCACGCTCGGTGCCGTAGACCGCGATCAGCACCAGGTTGGACAGGTACCCGGCCAGCAACGCGAAACCGCCGCAGGCCAAGCCGACCTTGATGTCGCGCAGGCTCATCGTCCCGAACTCGACACGCAGGCCGAGTCCCCAGAGCTTGGACCCGATCAGCGGACCGAGGCCCAGCAACAGGTTCGGCACGAAAGCGACCAGCAGCAGCGGGCCGACATCGTGGAGTTCCAGCTGATCGAATCCGCCGAAGTGACCGGAGAAGAAGACCGCGATCAGCAGGTTGGCGAGGTGGTAGCCGCCGATGCCGATGAAGAAGGCGAGAAAGCCCCAGTGAGCACCGAGCACGAGTCCGGCACGGACGTCCTGATCTGGCTCTCGGTCCACCACACTCCTACGCTAGGTCACCGGGCCGCGCCGCGCTGCGTCAGGTGCCACATACGACGCCACGCAAAATGATGTGCGTGGGATGCCGCAGGACCGCGAGGTCTTCGCGCGGGTCCGTGGCGTAGACCAGCAGGTCAGCGTGCGCACCGTCGACGATGCCTTGATAGCCGAGCCACTCACGGGCGGCCCACGAGGCCGAGCCCAGCGCCTGCTCGGCGGTCATGCCCGCGCGGTGCAGCGCCTCGATCTCGTCGACGAGACGGCCGTGCTCGACCATCCCGCCCGCGTCGCTGCCCGCGTAGACGGCGACGCCGACCTCGATCGCGTTGGCGACCATCTCCCCTACGCCCGCGTGCAGCGCGCGCATGTGGTCTGCGTAGGTCGGGAAACGCGTGGCTTTGTCAGCGATGCCAGGGAAGTTGTCGATGTTGATCAGCGTCGGCACGAGTGCGACGTTGTTCTTCGCCATCCCATCGAGCTGATCCGGCGAGAGGCCGGTGCCGTGCTCAAGGCAGTCGATTCCGGCGTTGAGCAGGCCGTCGAGCGCGTGCTCGCCGAACACATGCGCGGTGACCTTGGCGCCCGCGTCGTGGGCGACCTTGATCGCCTCGCCGAGGACGTCGTCCGGCCAGAGCGGCGCGAGATCGCCGACACCGCGGTCGATCCAGTCGCCGACGAGCTTGACCCAGCCGTCGCTGTTCTTCGCCTGCTCCGCGACGGCGGCGGGCAGCTGCTCGGGGTCGTCGAGCTCGATGCCGAAGCCGGGGATGTAGCGCTTGGTCAGCGCGAGATGCTGACCGGCGCGGATGATCCGAGGCAGGTCGCCGCGCGCTTGCAAGGGCCGGACGTCGAGCGGGAGGCCGCAGTCGCGGATCAGCAGCGTGCCGGCGTCGCGGTCGGTCTTGGCCTGCTCGGCCGCCTCCTCCAGCGAGGTGGCACCGGTCGCGCTGAGCCCGGGGTGGCAATGCGCATCGACCAGCCCGGGCACCAGAAAGCCCTCGATGGTTTCCGCGCCGGGCACCGGTTCGCTGGAGATCCGGCCGTTTTCGACCCACAGGTCGCGCCGCTCATCATCCGGCAGCACGACCCCGCGCAGGTGCAGCGCGGTCATTTCTGCGGCGGCAGCTTGAACTTCGACGGGTCGAAGCCCGGCACATCGTTCATTCCGCCACCGAGAGCGCCCAGGTCGGGCATCCCGCCGGGAGGCATCGCGCCCGGGGGCAGCATCGGCATGCCGCCAGGGAAGCCGCCGCGCATCTTGGGCTGGGTCGGGCCACGCCCGCCCTTCTTACCCTTCTTGCCCTTGCGGCTCTTGCTGCCGCCACCGCCGCCGAAACCGAAGCGCCCGGCCATCTGCGCCATCATCTTGCGCGCCTCGTAGAACCGGTTGACCAGGTCGTTCACCTCACGCACGGCCACACCGGAGCCGTTCGCGATCCGCAGCCGCCGCGAACCGTTGATGATCTTCGGGTCGGCCCGCTCGGCAGGGGTCATGCCGCGGATGATCGCCTGCAGCCGGTCGAGGTGTTTGTCGTCGACCTGCGCGAGCTGGTCCTTCATCTGCCCGGCGCCGGGCAGCATGCCGAGCAGGTTGCCGATCGGGCCCATCTTGCGGACCGCGAGCATCTGCTCCAGGAAGTCTTCGAGCGTGAGCTGGCCACTGGTCAGCTTCTGCGCGGCCGCCTGCGCCTGGTCCTCGTCGAACGCCTGCTCGGCCTGCTCGATGAGCGACAGGACGTCACCCATGCCGAGGATGCGGCTGGCCATCCGGTCGGGGTGGAAGATGTCGAAGTCTTCGAGCTTCTCGCCATTGGAGGCGAAGAGGATCGGCTGGCCCGTGACCTGCCGGACGGAGAGCGCCGCACCACCGCGGGCGTCACCGTCGAGCTTGGTGAGCACAACACCGGTGAAGCCGACACCGTCACGGAAGGCCTGCGCGGTGTTGACCGCGTCCTGACCGATCATCGCGTCGACGACGAAGAGGATCTCGTCCGGCGTGACGGCGTCGCGGATGTCCGCGGCCTGCTTCATAAGCTCTTCGTCGACGCCGAGACGGCCAGCGGTGTCGACAAGCACGATGTCGTGCTGCGCGTGCTTCGCCTCCGCGATCGCGCGACGCGCGACGTCCACAGGGTCGCCGACGCCATTGCCCGGCTCCGGCGCGAAGGTCACGACGCCAGCGCGCTCACCCACGACCTGCAGCTGCGTGACAGCGTTAGGACGCTGAAGGTCACACGCCACGAGCAGCGGAGCGTGTCCCTGCTTCTTAAGGTGCATGGCCAGCTTGCCGGCGAGCGTCGTCTTACCAGCACCCTGGAGACCGGCCAGCATGATGACGGTCGGCGGGTTCTTCGCAAGGTTCAGCCGTCGCGTCTCACCACCGAGAATGGTGACGAGCTCTTCGTTGACGATCTTGATGACCTGCTGCGCGGGATTCAGCGCGGCGGAGACCTCGGCGCCCTTCGCCCGCTGCTTGACCTTCGCGATGAAATCCTTCACCACGGCGAGCGCGACATCGGCTTCGAGCAGCGCGATCCTGATCTCACGCGCGGTCGCGTCGATGTCCGCGTCGGACAGCTTGCCCTTGCGCGTCAGTGTCTGCAGCGCAGAAGTGAGCCGATCGGAGAGGGTGTCGAACACGAGGTCTGCTCCAGCTGGGTCGTCGGTGCTTAGCCCCGAGGGTAGTCGCATACGGGTTCCGAGGCCGCACGCTCCCCACGCGCGACCTCGGAACCCTTACGGATGGCCCACCCCTCGAAGGCCAATCGCCGGCCTGTTCGCCAGACCCCCAGTACCGGGCGATCCCGCCTTGCGATGGGGTGAAGCCTGCCTGGGCGCGGGGCGTTACGGGAGCGTGATGTCCCCTGGATGGCCGTGGGTAGATCTACTCAGGTTTGCGGCGTCTTCTGCCCGGCACGCTTCGCGGCCTGCGCGGCCGCCTTGGCCTTGTCTGCGGCTAGCAGGCTGTTACGCAGCGAGGCGAGCAGCGCGTCGACACCGGCTTCCTGGACGCCCTCAGTCGGCTGGACCAGGTCGCTGCCCTCGATCTTGGCCTGGATGAGCGTCTCGAGGGCTTCGCGATAGCTGTCGGCGTAGTCGCGCGGTTCGAAGTCGCAGGCGAGCTCGTCGATGAGAGCGACCGCGGCCCTGACCTCGCCACGGGTGATGGTGATGTCCTCGTACTGGAACGGGAAGTCGGGGGTGCGGATCTCGTCGGGCCAGAGCATGGTGTCGAGCAGGAGCGTCTGGTCATAGACGCGAAGCGCGCCGAGCGTCTCCTTCTGCCGGAGCGCGACCCTCACGATGCCGACCTTGCCGGACTCCTTGAGCGCCTCGACGAGCAGGACGTAGGGCTTGGTGCCCCGCGGCTCGGGTTCGAGGTAGTAGCTCTTGGTGAAGTAGATCGGGTCGATCTGGTCGAGCGGCACGAACGAGCGGATCTCGATGGTCTCGGCGTTCGGGAGCGGAAGGCTCGCGAAGTCGTCCTCGGTGAGCATGACGACGTCGCCGCCGGGGACCTGGTAGCCCTTGGCGATGTCCTCGAGCGGGACCTCTTCGTTGTCGAGCTCGCAGACCTTGCGGAACTTGATCCGGCCGCCGTCGGTCTTGTGGACCTGGTTGAGCGGGACGCTGTTCTCCTCGGTGGCGCCGTAGACCTTGACGGGGATGGCGAATGCCCCGTAGCCGATCGTTCCCCTCCACACCGCTCGCATGAACCCAGCTTAGCTCAGGTGTTCGAATCCGGGCTGCTACAAACGGGTGTTGGACGAGACCGTCGCGATCACGCTTTCGAAGGACGGCCCTGCTTCGGCGAGGGCTTCGCCCGAATAGTGGACGGCCTCCGCGGCCGCTCGGAGGACCTCGGCGAGGACTTCGACCTCGACGGGCGGGGCTTCGGCGAGCGCGGTCGTCTTGGCGGCGTCCATGCGGACGGCGAGGCCGCCGAGTGCCCTGGAGATGGCTCGCTGGGCTTCGAGGACCTGGGCGATGACCTTGGCGACGTCCTCGGGGTTGCCGAAGTCCTGGGGCGACTCGGCGCATTTGGCCAGCTCAGCGGCACTTGCGGCGAGATGGGTCGAGACCACGGTGGCGGGCAGGATTGGCTCGCTTGCGCGTACCACCTGATCACCGCCCCGATGCCTGACCGACCGTTTCGGCCCACATCGTGCCAGGCTCGCGACGTCCGGTCGTGGCAACACACCGAATGACATCGGACCAGTCTGCCGCGCCGCCTTCTTGACGCTACAAAAGGCCGCGCGAACATTACACCAAGTAAATCTCTGAAGCCTTGCGCCAATCTTTCGCCAGCATAGGACCGAACCGTCGCTTGACGATGCGCCAAACCTGCAGAACACGGGCAGCACAGAACTGAGCCGGTTACCGAGTCGTCGGACGCTTGTCACGAGGTGTCGCATCCTGTCTGCGAGGCCACAACGAATTAGACTCCGCACACAAAAAGAGATCCCTCCGGTCGCTCCACCGGGATTAGCGTGCATCCAGTCCTGATTCAGAGCCGTTGTAGATCTCCATGCCGTCAGCATCCCACGCCCTGCTGTACCACAGCTCGGGGCAGCCACGACGAAGGTTTCGGATTCAATCGACACCATGCCGTCGCCTCGGCCCTCAAACCATTCCAAAACGATGGGCCTGCCTGGTTCCAGCGCACACTCGGCCGCAGTCGACTCGAAAGCCACCCCAATGTGCCGATCCGCGCGGACAACGAATCTCACCTTCACCCTCCAAGATTATCCCATCTCGTCTTCGTACACCTTCAGCCTTTATTTCCAAGAAGGGGCATCGAATTCTCGACAAAGACTCTTTACGGCCTCGTTCAAGAGGACGTCGGAGTCGACCTCTACCAACTTACTCAGAATATCCTGGACAAACAAGAAAGCGGATTTCACAAGATCCGCAAGTTTGCAATGTCCAACAACTCGGCCATCATGTCCGCGAATAGCAATGTCGTCGCCAGTTAGATGCATCGACATTTCAACCTGCCCGTCAAAGACGAGGTCCTCCTTCTTGCTCACCGCCAGATCATCCAATGAAAATCGGAGCGACAGGCCGAAATCGATTAGAGCGACTTTACCGGTCTTGTAGGCTTGCCCGCCGACAGTCAGCAAGACATTTCCGAGTATCCACCTTTCTCGCACCACCCATCCAGGTGCCTCGATGATCGACCCAAGATGAGGCAAAAAGACATCATCATGCTTGAGACTTGACTCAAATTCGATTTCTACATGACCTGACATTTCATCGATTCCCCGAGTTTGGACATCCGAAAATCCTGATCGGCAAGCTCTTTACCCAATCCGAAAACATCATAGGTTCGGATCTGCATCCAGCCAGCAGCTTCCAGTGCAGAACGGACAGACCTCGAAAAATGCTTCGCCGCTGAAGTCATCGCTACCCCGTGCTTTGGTTGCCAAGGAAGCACCATCAACCGCAATTGTGGCGGGCGCCCCTCCGGCCTAGCCGACCGGCTCAGGGCGGCATGTCGGCTGGTCACGGTGCCAGAGGGTGACGACTCGGCCATTCGGCAGGTTGTGGTCCGCGATCGGGGTGAAGCCGGTCGCAGCCGCTGCTTCGCGCATGCCTGGCGGGTCGACCGCAGGGGTGAACTCGTTGATCGTTCCGGTGGCCGTGAACAGCAGGCAGGCTTTGCTGGCGTCGCCCGAAAGGCTTTTCAGGTCGTGGGTCAGCCAGTTCTCGTAATCGGGCCTGGTGTTGCCGAGGTCGGTGGGGTTGACCATGGGCATCGCCACTCCGTAACCCTTCTCGTGGAGAACGGCCAGCTGCACGGTGTTGACGTTGAACAAGCGATCACGGAAGCCGAATGCGGAAGCACCGCGGACGGCGTTGTTCGCGATGATCTGCTTGCCTGCCCAGTCGGAAGCCTCGATCCATTGGCGGGCGGTTTCGGCGTCGACCGGCTCGACCGCGTCAGTTCCGGCCGCGTTGCCCTCGGCGATCTGCATGGAGCCGCGCCCGTCCGTCACCGGCAAGTGGCCGTACAACGGGAGATCGAACCAGAGCGGGGTCGCGGTCGGCGAATGCAGGTCGAGTTGCGGGACCAGCGCGATCAAGACGACGACGCCGACCGCGACAGGCAAAGCCTTCGTGATCCGGCCGCCCAATCGGAGCAAACCCCACAGCACCACCAACGCCAACGCTGGCACCAGGCAAAGCTCGAACTGCGTGCCTGCGTTGGGAGAAGAAATGAGCGCCGCGAAACCGCCGATGACCAGAGCCGCGGCGGGGAAGACGGGTGATCCGATGGCGGCAGGGACGAAGGCGCGGAACCGGAGCGATTTCAAGCGGCGGACGAGTACCACGATGGCCGCGATCGCTCCCGCGACGTACAAGAGGCCGTGCGGCAGGTACTGATCGCCGATCAGCTGGTGGAAACGGAAGAACCAGGCGGCCGGGTTGACCAGGCCGCTTTGCGAACCGTACTCGGCGCTCTGTTTGCCATACCCGAAACCGGTCAGGTACTTGAACACGAGACTGCCGTTCGGGATGAGCCACAGGCTGGCCACCGCGACGGCGGCCAGGACTGCCACGCCCAGGTTGACCAGCCGTCGCCGCCGCTCCGCGCCGGCGATGACCTGCACCAGCGCGGTGGCGAGGAGCACCGCTACGTAGGCGACGGTCATGGTGCGGGTCAACGGCATGAGCCCGAGGAAGACGCCGAACGCGATCGATGATCCGATGCGCGTGAGTCCCTCCGACCGGATCAGGAAGTACAGCGCCGCCGTGGTCACCGCCGCGGCCGGTGCGCCGAAATGGTAGCCACGTGCCTCGATCAGGAACGCCGGCGCGGACGCGAGCACCGCGAACATCAGCCAAGCGAGCTTGGGGCCGCCAAGACGGTGACCCAGCGAATAGCCGAGCAGCACGACCGCGAGCACCGACAACAGCGGGACCAGAAAGGAGGTCACTACTACCGGCCCGGTGACGTACATGTGCAGTGACGTCAGCGCCGGAATGAGCGGCGCTTGGATTCCGGTGGACCCGACCGCCTGCAACCAGCCGTCCAGGCCGTCACGCCCGCCCGCGTAATAGTTGTTGAGCGCCATGCCCAGGTAGCCGGCTTCGTCGATGTCCAGCAGCTGCCCGCGTCGATAGGCCATCAGCCAGCGCACGTTCATGGCCAACCACACCAGGCACACCGACAACAGCACCCAGGCGCCGACCCGCACCCGCTGAATCCACCGGACCCCCATCATGGGCAAGAATCTAGCCGCCACCTCTGACCAGCGACGATGCAGGTCACCAACCAGCCAAAAGGCGGTGGCTCACACCAGCGGGGTCGGCTAGCTTGGGGAAGATCGCAGTTTCAACTGCGCCAGGAGCGGGACGGCAAGCGTGCGTCGGGGGTCGCCCACGTCCCGCCTTCACCAGGGGGATTCACGTGTCCAAGACACCCCTGCGCGGGGTGACGCGGCTCTTCGCCGTGGTCGCCGCCGCGCTGACCATCGGTGCGCTCACCAGTCCGGTCGCGAGTGCCGCGCCGATCAAGCTCGTGCTCACGGCCTCGGTCGGCGATGAGACCCGGCTTGTCGACAAGCCATTTGAGATCAAGCTGACGGTCACCAACAAGACCGACCAGGCGATGCACGGGGTCAAAGCCGACGTTTCGACTTTGACCGGGTCGTCGATCATCGTCACCGACTGGAACGGCCTGGCGGACACCAGGCCGACCGATCCCGGGGTCACCGTCGACGCCGGAGCGACCCGGACGTTCACGCTCATCGCGCATGTCTGGCGTTGGGAGGGCACACCACAGGTGAAATTCAAAACCAATGTCCCGACGAGCTACCAGCAGGTCGCGGACCTGACTATTCCCATGGTCGACCCGACCACCACGAGCGGGACCATCACCGGCGTCGTCTACGGCGACAGCAATGGGAACCGGGAGTTCGACGAAGGAGAAGGGCTCGCCGACGCGAAGGTCAGCGTTTTCGCGCCCGATCAGCAGCAGACGATCACGGACTCGGATGGCTGGTTCACCTTCCCCGATATGCCCGCTCGACGGTACTCGCTGTCAGTGCGCGATCTGCCCGATGGCTGGGTACTGGCCAAGGGGGATCTCTACGTCGATGTCGACAGCGATCAGGACGCCGATGTCAACATTCGCAGCGTGCGGCCAGTCTCGGACTCCTTGCATGTCAACGTTTCTCTGGATCGCGACGTCTACGCGCCCGGTGACACGGCCCACGTCACCTTCACGCTCACCAATGACAGCGCAGTGCCACTACTCGGGATCCAGGGCTGGTGCGATCGAGCAGGAGGCAGCCAGCAAGGCATCGAAGGCTGGAAGTCGTGGGCCGACCTGGTATATCCCGCGAAGGTCGACCTCGCACCCGGCGAAAGCCGCACCTTCACCGAGGTCGGCACGGTTCCACAGGTCGCGAACCAGTACGGCGGATTCGTCGTTGATTGCGACTTTGGGCCCGAAGGTGGCGAGGAGGACGGGTTCCCTGCCATTACCTTGTGGGGCAAGGTTCCTGGCGCTCCTGGGGACACCAGCGGGTGGATCTACCACGACGACGACCACGATCTGCGGCAAGATCCCGGTGAGGCCATCGCGGACACCACAGTCGAGCTGGTCGACGACGCCGATGAGGTCGTCGCGACCGGGACGACCGATGCCGAAGGCCATGTCGTCTTCCCGGCTGTGGCCGCCGGGCGGTACACCCTGAAGGTCGACGGCTGGGTTGCCGAGGATACGAGCACCTACCAGATTCAGGCCGGCACTTGTCAAAGCTGCGCCTGGGAATGGTCGCTGGTCTACAAAGCTGCCTGACAAGTCGCGGCCCCGCGAATAGCCGGGCCGCGTCTCAGGTAGCCCCGTTCAGCACCCCATCGCGTAAGCCGGTCTAGTATAAAAAACAGACGCAGCCCACGAAATTATCAGTG
>NZ_JBHWEB010000037.1:0-9264 GCF_042734395.1 Amycolatopsis sp. NPDC059657
GCCGGCCACATTCCCCTGCCCGCACAACCACCACAAGATCAGCAACCACGAAAACGATCACCAGAAAACAACCGGTGGATCCAGGTTGAGCGTTGCGGAAGTGGCATTCACGTCGCACGGGCCTGGCGGCCAGCAAAGTCGCCCGCCCGTGTCGGCTCACCACACAAACGCCACTTATGCAACGCTGAGCGACACATACGCCCCGTTCGCTCCGTCCAGCCAGCCCCAAAAGTCGTGCGAAAGCGACAATGCGGGATAAAATGGGCCAGCTTGGGTCCTTTGTGGACATTTGCGGGCGCCCTCGGGCGAAGGTTGATCTTCACGAAACCCGAGTTTGGGCCATTGGACTGTCTGACTCGGGTTTCGCGTCTCCGCGAAGCCGACCGTGCCAGGCTCCTGAAGCAGGGCTTGGTGAGGGCCTCCCTAGCCAAACCGGAGTTGGTGAGGGCCTCCTTCACCAACTCCGGTTTAGTGAGGGCCTCCTTCACAACGCATAGCTTGGTGAAGGCTCCCCTCACCAAGTCGAACTTGGTGAGGGAGGCCCTCACTCACGCCAAGCCACGGATGCGCTGGGCGAGTGGAGGCTTTGCTGCATCTAACGGAGCAGAGTTGCCAATCGCACAGTCGAGCCCGGCCGCTCATGACGAGCGTTTATGCGAAATGCCGATGGGTCAGAGGCGTTCGCGGGCGAGGCGTTGGCCGATCGCACGCACGGCGGCCCTCGGCAGGAGGTCGAGCGCGAGCACGAAAGCCTTGTACCGCAGGCTCGGCACCGAGACGACCTTGCCGCGGCGCAGGTCGGCCAGCGCCTCCGCGACCACGCGTTCGGGGCTGAGCCAGAGGAAACCCGGCCCCGGCCTCCGCACGCCCGCCCGGTCGTGGAACTCGGTCCGGGTGAACCCTGGGCACAGCGCCATCACGCGCACGCCATCGCCGCGCACCTCGGCAGCGACGCCCTCCGAGAACGAGGTCACCCAGTTCTTCCCGGCGGAATAGGTGGCCTCGTAACCGGACAAAAAGCCCGCCACGCTCGACACGTTGACGACCGCGCCCTCGCCACGCGCGACCATGCCCGCGACCGCGACCCTGGTCAGGCGGAGCACCGCGGTCACGTTCACGTCGAGCTGGCGCTGCACGAGGTCGAGTGACGCCTCGTGGAAACGGTCCGCGATCCCGATCCCCGCGTTGTTGACCAGGATCCCGGCTTGTGAAGCGGCAAGGCGTTCCTCGACCAGCGCGCACCCTTCGGCACTCGCAAGGTCAGCAGGCAAAGCGAGAGCGGTACTCCCGTAGCGGGCCGACAGTTCCGCCGCGAGCGTTTTGAGGCGCGCGGCGTCGCGGGCGACCAGCACGACCTCGTGTCCTTCGGCCGCGAGCGCGTGGGCGAAGCAGGCGCCGATCCCGGAGGTGGCGCCGGTGACGAACGCGGTCACCACGTGACGGGGATGGTCTTCGCGCCGGAGCCGAGCAGCCGGTACGTCCAGCTCACCTCCTCGGGTGGCACGGCGAGCGCCAGGTCGGGGAACCGGTCCAGCAGCGCGGTGAACCCGCAGGACATCTGCAGCCGCGCGAACGACGCGCCGATGCAGAACGACGGCCCGTGCCCGAAGGCCAGATGCCGGGTCGGGGTCCTGCGGCGGATGTCGAACGTGTGCGGCTCGTCGATCCACCGGTCGTCGTGCTGCGCCGAATCCCGCGCGACCAGCACGGTCGCGTTGCACGGGATCACCTTTTCGCCGAGCTGGACCTCCTCGGTCGCGAAGCGCGGCAACGCGGTGTAGACCGGCGTCGCGCGCAGGATCTCTTCTATCGCACTGGGAAGCAGCGAGCGGTCGGCACGCAGCTCGGCGAGTTGATCGGGGTGGTTGAGCAGGATGAACATGCCCTGCCCGAGCTGGCGGGCGGTGTTCTCGTTGTTGCCGACAATCAGCGCGATGATCGTCATGACAAGCTCGTCCTCGCTGAGCTTGCCGTCCTCGTCGTCGTGCACGGCGATGAGCCGGTCGATCAGGTGCTCGCCAGGGTGCGCCCGCTTGTCCGCGATGAGCCCGAGCGAGTACTGCCACATGGCCATCCCGGCCTCGGCACGCTCGCTGAAGTCGGCTTCCCTGCTGGTCGCGAGCGCGTCGACCCAGCCGCGGACCTGCTGCTGCTCCAGCACCGGAATGCCGAGCAGCTCGCTGATCCCGCGCGCGGGCAGCTGGAAGGCGAAGGCCTGCAACAGGTCCACCGGGCGCTCCCGCCCGGCCATCTCCTCCGCCAGCTCGTGCGCGATGGCCTGGACGCTGTCCCGCATCGTCTCCACCTGCTGCGGGGTGAACGCGCGGGTGAGCAGCTTGCGCCAGCGCAGATGCCAGGCACGGTCGGCGATATAGGGGTTGGTGAAGTTCCCGTCCGAGCCTTCACGCAGCCGCGCCGCCTCGGGCCGCCCGATATCGGAGCTGAACCGCCGATCGCCGAGCACGGCCTGCGCGTCGGCGTACCGGGTGATCAGGTACGCCGTGTCGCCGCTGGGCAGGGTGACCTCGGGGACGGGGTCATGGTCGCGCAACTCGCCATAGGTGTCCGCCAGCGCGCCGAGATCGTCGGCGTTGAACGGGAACGGGCACTTCTTCTTCGTGGTGACCGGCTCGTCCATGGTCACCACTCCACCGGCAGCGCGACCGGGCCGCGCACCACGCCGGTCCGCCAGTCCAGCTCGGACTCCGGGACCGCCAGCCGCAGTTTCGGGAACCTCCCGACCAGCGATTCGAGCCCCACCCGCAGTTCCATCCTGGCGAGCTGGGACCCGATGCAGTGGTGCGGGCCGTGCCCGAAACCGAGGTGGGCGTTGGCTTCCTTCCTCGTGAAGTCGGCGCGATCGGGATCGGGGAAGACGGCCGGGTCGAAGTTGGCGCCCTGCACGTCGGTCACCACGGCCTCACCGGCGCGGACCAGCGTCCCGCCGATTTCGACGTCCTCGCGGGCGACCCTGGCGAACATCGAGCCCGCCACGCCGATGGGCACGAACCGGATGAGCTCCTCGACCGCGTTGGGGACGAGCTCCGGTGATTCAACGAGCTCGTTGAGCAGCCTCGGCTCGGTCAGTAGCAGGTAACTCGCGTTGACCAGCTGACTGGAAACGGTTTCCACACCCGCCGTCAGCAGGGTGGTCCCGAGTTTGACCAGCTCGATCTCACTGAGCCTTTCTTCTTCGTCTTTTGCCTGCACCATCGCGCTCAGCAAATCGTCGGCAGGCTCTTTTCGGCGTTGCGCGACGAGTGAGGCAAGATATTTACCCAAGCGCATGCGAGCTTGCATCGCCTGTTCGGCGGGCAGGTCGGCGGCGGTGGACAACAATGAGACAGACCAGCCCCAGAAGTCCGCTTGGTCCTCTTTCGGCACGCCCAGAAGCTCGCAGAGCACGGTGATCGGCAACGGCTCGGCGAAAGCGCTTACCAGGTCGACCGGCGCGCCCCGCGTTTCCATCTCGTCCAGCAGCCTGCTCGCGACGGATTCCGCGTCCGCCTGCAAAGTCCTGATCCGGCGCTCGGTGAAGGCGTGCATCACCACCCGGCGCAGGCGGGTGTGTTCCGGCGCATCCATGGTGGACATGGAAACCGAGGTGTTGGACCTGGCGTAGACCCGTGGTTCGTCGTCGCCGATCGCCATGGCGCGGCTGAACCTGCTGTCCCCCAAGACCGCGCGGACATCGGCGTAGCGCGTGACCAGCCAAGCCGGTCGCCCGTATGGCATCTGGACCCTGACCAGGCCGGATTCTTCGCGGCAGCCACGCAGCCCGGGGTCCGGCTCGAGCCGCTCCGCCGGTGTGAACGGGTAGTTCCTCGGCGGTACGACGCCTGTCATTCAAAACCTCGTTTCAGAATGATTTCGAGCACCGAGCGAGCGGGAAAAGTCAATTTGACCAGGGGCCACTAGGGGTCTTCGGAAATTAGGGGGTCGATAGGGGCCGTTGTCATTGTCTCGCAATCGAAGCGTACGTTAATTGCCCAGCATGACCTGACATACCAGTGCTGACTTTTCAGGCAAAGATCACGCGATCAGCGCACCGTCTTAGATAGTTGCTAAACCGAACCGCAGGGCTTCCGCCGAATAGCCTGAATGCATCAACGTCGGTTGAACGCCATTCCTGATGAATACCAGGAACCTCGAACACGGAGAGGCTGGACGACTCGATGATCAGCGCGCCCACCGTCAAGTCGCAGCACGCGCCATCCACCACGAAGACCAGGCCGGTGGACCACGTGGCCGAACTGGTCCGGCCGATCCAGGACGAGCTGGAGGACCGCTGGCTCGAAGAAACCGACCGCCTGGACGCCATTTGCCGGTACGCGTTGCTACCGGCGGGCAAGCTCTTCCGCCCGGCGCTGCTGGTCGAGTCCGCGCTGGCCGTCGGCGGCGTGCTGGAGCAGGTGCTGCCCGCCGCGATCGGCACCGAGTACGGCCACACGGCCAGCCTGGTGCACGACGACATCATCGACGGCGACTCGATGCGCCGCGGCCGCCCGTCCACGTACCACAAGTTCGGCACGGACAACGCGATCGTCGCCGCCGACGCCCTGATCTTCCATCTTTTCCTGTGCCTGGCCGAGTGCCGCGGCCGGGGCGTCCCGGCCGAACGCGTGGTCACCGCGCTGGAGATCGCCTCGGCCTCGGGCATCGCGCTGTGCAAGGGGCAGAGCCTGGAAGCGGAGATCACCGAGAACTCGATCCGCGACGTGGCCACCTACCTGCGCATGATCGACGGGAAGACGGCCGCGTTGTTCCGCAGCTCCTGCCAGTGCGGCTCCGTGCTCGGCGGTGGCTCCGACGAGCAGGTG
Source organism: Amycolatopsis sp. NPDC059657 (assembly GCF_042734395.1). Taxonomy (NCBI): domain Bacteria; kingdom Bacillati; phylum Actinomycetota; class Actinomycetes; order Pseudonocardiales; family Pseudonocardiaceae; genus Amycolatopsis; species Amycolatopsis sp. NPDC059657. The sequence continues at coordinate 4,821 of NZ_JBHWEB010000037.1, forward strand.
GAGGCGCTCGGGCGCTACGGCACGCATCTCGGGCTCGCGTTCCAGATCATCGACGACCTCTTCGCCTTCACCGGCGACAGCGAGACGATCGGCAAGCAGACCACGAGCGACGTCCGCAACCGCAGGCTCACCCTGCCGATCCTGCTGGCCTACCAAAGCGGGGACGCCCAGGACGTGCGCGAGCTGGACATGGTGTTCGAAGGCGGCCTCGTCCCTGAGAAGGCGCTTGCGATGGTCAGCGACGTGCTGGTGAGCACCGGCGCGCTGACGGCGGCCCGAAAGATGGCCTGGGAGCACGCGACCTCCGCACAGGACGCCCTGGCCACGTTGCCTCCCTCGGCTCATCGTGAGCGGCTGCACTGGTTCGCGGCGCACGCGGTCGAGCGGGTGTCCTGAGTGGACACTGTGAAGGCTCACTTCGAAACCTGGCGGCCGTACACGACCACCTACGTCGGGCTGGTCGGCCTCGCGGGTGCGACGCTGGCCAGCCCCGATCCGACCGGCTGGCAGCTGCTGGGCGCGTGGGCCGTGCCGACACTCGGCTGGCTCGCCGGGCTCTACGGCGGCGACTACTTCGACCGCGAACTCGACGCCATCGCGAAGCCGCATCGCCCGATCCCGTCCGGCCGGATGTCCGCACGGAGCGCGGTGGTCGCGATGGCGCTGTGTGTCACGATCGGCGCGGCGGCGGCGTTGGCGTTGAACTGGCGCACCGTGTTCCTGGTGGTGGCCGCGCTGGTGGCCGGGGTCTCGTACAGCACCTTCTTCAAGGCGCGCGGGCTCTCCGGCAACCTGGTCCGCGGCGGGCTGACGGCGTTCGCGTTCCTGTTCGGCACCATGATGACCTCGACGTATCCCCCGGTGGGGCTGCTCGCGGTCGCGGGATTGTTCTGGCTGCACGACGCCGGGACGAACCTCATCGGCGCGCTGCGCGACCTGGACGGCGATGCCGAGGGCGGCTATCAGACGCTGCCGGTGCGACGCGGTGTCCCGGTCTCGCTCGCCTGCGCCACGGGCCTGTACGCGCTGTGGCTGCTGATCGCGCTCACGCTTCCGCCGGGTCCTGGCTACACGGTGTTGCTGGGCATCGCCGCCGTGCTGGGTGCGTCGGCGCTCGTCGTCGTGCTGCGCGCGCCGCGGCCGCTACCGCGTAAACCCGCGCTGCGTGCGCACGAAATCCTGGTGCTGGAACGGATCGTGCTCGCGTGCGCGCTCCTGTGCCTGGGCGCGGGACCGGGTTTCGCCGTGCCGCTGACCGTCGTCGCGGTCTCGGTGACGTGGCTGGCGCAGCACTACATGAGGCATCGCTACGAGTTCGCGCCGACGCTGGGGATGGTGGCCGGGCCATGACCGAACTCGCACTCGGCACCAGTCTCGCCCGCGCGGTCGACGGGTTGTTCGCGCTCCGCCGCGAGGACGGGTCCTGGCAGGACACCCTGCCGTCGGCCGCGGTCTCGACCGCGTCCGCGATGGTGGCGCTGCACTTCGCCGACCCGGATCGTTCCGCGGCCCTGATCTCGGCCGGCGCGCGGTGGCTGCGGGAACACCAGAACCCCGACGGCGGCTGGGGTGACGCGGCCGGCGCGCCGTCCACGCTGAACGTGACCCCCTACGCCGTGGGCGCCTTGCAGTTCCTGGAGCCCGAAGCGTCCGCCGACAACGTGCGTCGCGGCCTGGAGCGGATCGAGCGGTTCGGGGGCATGGCGGCCGTCGGTGATCGCGAGCAATGCCGGCTTTTCGTGATGTGCGAGCAGTTTCTGGCGTGGGCGGGGCTGCACGACGAGAACAAGATCATGCGGCTGCCGATGCAGGTCATCCTGATGCCACGGTGGTTGAGGCAAAAGGTCTCGTTCACCGTCCCGTTCATCCTGTCGTGGGGCCTGATGCAGGCGAACACCCGCCCGGCAGGCCGCATCCGGCGGGCGGTCAACCGGCTCTGCGAGCCGCGCATCTTGTCCTATTTGGACGATCTGCACGAGTTCGAAGGGCCGGGCGGCGGCTATCAGGAGTCCCCGTTCATGGTCGCGCTCGTCTGCATCGGACTCGCCCGCGCCGGTGTCCGGCCGGACATCGTGCGCCGCTGCGTCGACTACCTGCGCGCGACGGTCCGCGCGGACGGCGCGTGGCCGGTCAACCGGGACCTGGAGCTGTCCGCGACCACCTTCGTCACCCATGGCCTGCAAGACGCGGGCGAGGCCGAGCGCCTGGCCCCGACGCTCGACTGGATCCGCCGGTGCCAGCGTGACGTCGCGTTCCCGGCGACCGGGTGCCCGCCCGGCGGCTGGGGCTGGTCGCTGAACTGCGGCTGGCCGGACACCGACGACACGGCCGACGCCCTGATCGCACTCGCGCGAGCGGGCCACGACCGCACGGACGGTCAGGTCCGGCTCGGCCTCGACTGGCTGCGAGCCATGCAGAACCGCAACGGTTCCTGGAGTTGCTTCACCACCGACAACCCCATCGACCTGGACGCCGCTTGCTCGGTGATGAGCGCCCACGCGGTGACGGCGTTGCGCGAGGCGGGCGGCCTGACCGTCACCGACGAGCCGATCGCCAAGGCGCTGCGCTGGTTCGCCAAGACCCAGCGCCCGGACGGTGCGTTCACCTGCCCCTGGTACAGCGGCCTCACTGCGGGCACGGGCGCGGTGCTGGACGCGCTCGGCGGGCTCGGCCTGGCGGACACCGCCGTCGCCCATCGATGCTCGGAATGGCTGCTGGTCAACCAGAATTCCGATGGTGGCTGGGGGCCGGGCTCGACCGCGGAGGACACGGCCTGGGCGTTGCTCGGCCTGCTCGGCGCTGGCGCGCACGGCCATCCCGCGGTCGCGCGGGGTGTCGACTGGCTGACCAGGAATCAGCGGCCGGACGGCCTGTGGGAGCCGGCGCTGCTGGGTGTCTACTTCCTCGATCTCATGTACTCGTGCGACCTGCTCGCGACCGGCTACGCGGTACAGGCACTCGCCCGGTTCGGAGCCGTCCATGCCTGATTTCGACGTGCTGATCTGCGGAGCGGGTGCGGGCGGCCTCACGCTCGCGCACTTCCTCGGCACCCAGGGCCGCCGGGTGCTGGTGGTGGACAAGCAGTCCCGCCCCCGCAATGTCCACAAAGGAGAGCTTGTCCAGCCTCGGACGGTCCAGATACTCGAAGCGGCGGGCCTGCTCGAGCCGCTCGCCGACCGGGGCGCCCGTACCGTGCGACGCCTGACGTGCAACACGGCGCAGGGCGATGAGCTGATCAACCTCGATTTCGGCCTGCTGGACGCGCCCCACGACTACGGCTTGCTGCACTTCTACAAGGATTTCCGCGAAGTGGTCGGCTCGCAGCTACCGTCCACTGTGGAGTATTGGCAGGGCACCCGGGTCGAGGAACTCCGGCGTTCCGACGGGCGGGTGCGTGGGGCTCGGCTGCTGCGGGGCTCGTCGCGGATCGACATCGAGGCCGCGTTGACGGTGGCCTGCGACGGCCAGGTCTCACGCCTGCGTGACGACGCGGGGATCGCGGTGAACCGGCGCCTGTACGGCCACCAGCTCGTGGCGTTCGAACTCGAGAACGCGCCGGAACTCGGTCAGGACATGACCATGTATCTGACGCCCGGCGGGCTACGCGTGCTGTTCCAGATGCCCGGCGGACGGGCGCGGTTGTACGCGCAGATCCCGTCGCAGAGTTTCCGTGGCGTCGGCAAGGCGGGCCTGGCGGCGTGGACGTCGGACTTGGTGCGCGCGGTGCCCGCCTTGGAGAAGGTGGCCACGCCGTTGCACGCCGCCGCCGACGGAGTGCAGGTGCTTTCCGCGGCCCGGTTCCATACACCGACGTGGCAGGTGCCGGGGCTGGTGCTGCTGGGCGACACGGCGCACGCCGTGCATCCGATGGTCGGGCAGGGCATGAACGCCGCGATCGGGGACGCCTGGGGCCTGGCCACGCAGATGTCCACAGTGGACGCGCTGACTCCCTCGGCGGTCGACGCGGTCGGTGCGCGCTACGAGGCCGAGCGCCGTCCGGTGCTGGACTACGTGTCACGCCTGAGCCATGTGCTCGCGCTGCTGTTCACGAGCACGTCACGCGGCGCGCAGCTCGTCCGGCCCCGGCTGCTGCGGGCGAACCGGGACAACGACGAGCTGCGGCACCGGATCGTCTACAACATGGCCGGGTTCAGCTCGGACACCTTCACGGCCTGGGCATTGAGGTCCGCCCTGGGCTTGACCAGATCGTGAGCGACCCCTGTACCTGAACGGTCGGCTCACGTACCCCGAGAGTCGGCACGCGTACCTGACGAGTCGGCACGCCGCCGACCCTTCAGGTACGCGAGCCGACCGCCCAGGCACACGAGCCGACCCTTGAGGCACCTCGAGCATTCCCAGCTCAGCGGGGTCGTGGGTGGGTTTGGCGGGGGGAAACGGGCCAAACACACAACACCCCCATGTAAGGGCGGGGGGGGAAAAACGG
>NZ_JBHWEB010000037.1:9274-80385 GCF_042734395.1 Amycolatopsis sp. NPDC059657
AGCGGGTTCGTGAGTGGTATGGCCGGTTCTAACCGGCCATACCACTCACGAGCCCTTTGAAGCGGCGGGCGAGCAAAACGGCGGTCGCTCCGAACCCCAGGCACAGGCCCGTCCACACGCCCGGGCCTCCCCAGCCGAAGACGTAAGCGCAGGCCAGCATTGCCGGGACGCCCACGCCCCAGTAGCCGATGAGCGTGCAGCGCAGGCCGGAGGCGGTGTCGCCGAGGCCGCGCAGCAGGCCGACCAGGATGTTCTGGGTGCCCTTGGAGAACTGCTGCGCGACCGCGAACAGCAGCAGCGTCGACGCCGTCGCCAGCACGACCGTGTCCGTTTCGCCGCGCAGGAACGGCCACAGCATGGCCTGCGGAACCACCACGTAGCCCAAGCTCACCACCGCCATCAAAGACCATGACAGCGTGAACGCCTGCCGGGCGATCACCGGGGCCAGCTCCCTTTCGCCGCGGCCGGAAGCGCGGCTGACCAGGATCGACGAGCCTTGGGACAGGCCGATGTTGCACTGGTAGACGATGTACGCCAACTGGTTCACCACATTCGACGCGGCCAGTGCCGCCGGGCCGAAGGCGCCCATCAGGACCGTCGCGATCGACGTGATCGCGGCCTCCGAGCCGTAGGTGAAACAGATCGGGGTCCCGTGGCGGACGATGTGCTTGACCACCGCCGGGTCCGCGCGCCATGCCGCGAGCGACACCATCGTCCGCAGTTCCGGGTCGCGCCGCACCGTCGACGCGAAGGCCGCCAGCGTGAAGAACTGGACCACCGTTGTGGCCAGCCCGACGCCCGCGACGCCCAGCTGAGGCAGACCGGCCCAGCCGTAGATGAACGCCGCGTTGCACACCGCGTTGACGACAATCGACACCAGTGTCACCACCAGCAGCGAGCCGGGGCGCCGGAGGCCGACCGCGAACTGGCGCAACACGTTGAGCCACACCATCGGGAACAACCCGCCCGCCAGCGCGAACATCATCGCCCGCGCGAGCGACACGATCTCCGGCTGCTGGCCGAGCAACGGCAACGCGAGAGCCAGTCCACAAAGGACCAACGCGCCCGCGAAAGCCGCCAGCGTGGCCACCAGCAGTGCCGACCGGAGCAGTGAGCGGATCTCGTCGCGAGCACGGTCGTCGAGACCGCCCGAGCGGCGTTCGGCCTCGCCCGCCGCGGTGGCCACCAGGTTCCCCACGCCGGTGACCATGCCGACGCACATCGTCCGGATCTGGTTGTACAGCAGGATCGCCAGCCCACCCGCCGCCACCGCGGACACGCCCAGCAGCCCGAGCATCGCCAGGTCGACGCTGGTCAACGCCACCTGCGCGAGCTGGATGCCCGCGATCGGCGCGGCGAGTGCCGTGAGCGCGCGGTAACCGGTGACCGGAGCCGACATGGTCCTGGTCACGCGCTGACCGCCAGCGCCGGAGCGAAAGCGTCGCGCTCGGCGACCCTGACCGACACCGCGTAGGTGGTGAACCAGCGCTCCACCCGGCGGTGTGCCAGCTCGTCGAGCACCCCGCGGGCGCGCAGCCACTCGTCGTCGTAGACGGAGTCCAGGTACTTCTCCCCCGCGTCGTTGCACAGCACCACGACCGTGCTGCCCGCCGGATACGCGAACAGCCGCCGCAGCGCGACGTGGATCGCGCCGCCGGTGGTCCCGCCCACCAGCATGCCGGTCCGGCGCGCGACCACGCGGGCGCCGGCGAACGCGTCGCAGTCGGACACGCGGTGCGCGTCGTCGATCAGCGACCGGTCGACGTTGGTGCCGATCGGGAAACCGGCCGGGCTGCCGGCGCCCGTCTGGTGGTAGACGCCCGCCGGGCCGCCGAAGATGATCGAGCCGACCGGTTCGACGGCCACCGACCGCGTGGACACGCCTGCCTTGCGCAGCCCGCGGACCGTGCCGCACAGCGAGCCGCCGGTGCCGATCGCCGCGACGAGCACGTCGATCGAACCGAGCTGGCGCCGCAGTTCCGCGGCCAGGCCGTGGTACCCGTTGCTGTTGCCGTCGTTGTTGTGCTGATCGGGGTGGAACGCGCCGAGCTCACGCGCGAGCCGCGCCGCGATCTCCCTGCGCTGCACCGAACTCGGGCCGCTGCCGGGTGTGCATTCGGCGAACACCAGTTCCGCGCCCATCGCGGAAAGCATGCGCAGTTTCTCGCGGGCCGCGTGCTGGTCGACCACGGCCGTGAATCGGTACCCGCGCTCCAGCGCGAACAGCGCCAGCCCGCAGCCGGTGTTCCCGGACGTCGGCTCGACGATGTGCCCGCCAGGCCGGAGCCTGCCGTCGCGTTCGGCTTCGATGATCATCTGCCTGGCCATCCGGACCTTGCACGAGCCGGTCGGGTTGAGGTGGTCGAGCTTGAGCAGCAGGCGCGTCCCGGTGCCGGTGCGCGCCAGCTCCAGCAGCGGGGTGTCCCCGATCAGGTCGGAGGCGCGCTGGACGATGGTCATCGGATCTCCTGGATCGGGTAATCGGTGTCGAGCTGCCAGCGGTCACCGTCGGCCACCACCTTGGGTGGCAGCGGCAGCTGGTGGAAGCCGCTTTCGTTCTTGTCCATCTGGTAGCCGGCGGTGTTGGGGTAGACGAGCAGGTCACCGAACCGCGGCGCGGCGGGCAATTCCACCGTGCGCCAGGTGAGGACGTCGTACTCCATGCAGCTGGACCCCGAGACGGCCGTCCGCACCGGCCCGCCGCTCTGCACCGCGCTGACCAGGATCGGGTCCGGCAGGAATTCGCTGCCCTTCCACTGCTCGGACAGGCTCATGCTCAGGCCGGCGACCGTCGTGATGAGGTGCTCGCCGCTCGGTTTCGTGCCCAGCACCGGGAACACCGTGAACCCGGCGCCGTCGACGAGCGCCCTGCCCGGTTCGAGCAGCAGCTCGATCTCGGCTTCGCGTAACCGCGTGGCCAGGCCGTCATGCCGCAGGATCGCGGTGACCATCGAAGCGCCGGTCGGCGCCTGGTGATACGGATACGTCCGCGCCGGATTCCGGCCGCCGTGGAACCACTCATCGCCGCGACCGGCCTCGAACCGCGCCCAATCCGATGCATCCACATAGGACACCGCGATCCCACCGCCGATGCTGATCTTCGTAGCCGGATGCCCGAGCGCACGGGCATCCCGGCACAGCCCGATCAGCCGGACGGCGAGTTCGGCACGCGGAACCGGGTCGTACCCGTCGAGATGGAACGAAAAGCCCCGCACTGTGACACCCAGCTCGGCACACCGGCGCACAGCGGCCGCGAGCGCTTCCTCGGCGAACCCGAAACGGCTCGCCGGAGCCATCGGCGGCCGCACCCGCAGCAGCACCTCGGCCGTCTCGCCGAGTTCACCCGCCAGGCGAGCGAGCCGCTCCAGCTCGTCGGCCGCGTCCACCGCGATCAGGCACCGGTGCCGCAGCGCGAGCCACAGCAGGCCGTCGGGCTTGGCCGCGCCGGTCACCCCGATCGACTCGCCGCGCACGCCGTTCCCCAGCGCGTGCACCAGTTCCGGCACACTCGCGACGTCGACCCCGGCGCCCGGCCCGGTGCATTCCCGCAGCCACGCCGACGCCTTGTTCGCCTTCTTCCCGTAGTAGACGGTGCCCGGCACGCCCTCGGCGGCGAGCGCGTCGACCATCGCGGCCAGGTTCTCCGCGAACGTCGCCGGGTGGATCACGTGGAACGGCCCGCCACCGACCGCGCGCGCGATGTCCCACAGCATGGCCGAACCCCGCAGCTTCGGCGCCCAAGGCCGCTCCAGCGCGGGCAAAGGCGGCGACTTCACGACCACAGCGCCACCTCCTGGCCGCGGCCTGCCGCGATGGCGCGCGCGGCGAGCGCGTGCGCCACCGGGATGTCGGTGATGATCATGCCGCTGCTGAACGCGAACACCCGGTCCTCGTCGCCGCGACGCCCCGCCACGCGACCAGCCAGGATCTCGGGCAGCTCGGCGTCGACGTGGAACACGCCGTCCGGGCCCGCCATCCGCTGCCCGGTCACCTCGACCTGCGCGGCGCTGGTGGCCACCGTGTAGTCGGCCTCGGCGAGCGTGCCTTCCTGGACTCCCTTGCTGGCCACCGAAATCAGCAGCCCGCCCGGCGGCAGCCAGCCGAGCTGGATCTTCGGGTGCGCCGCCCGCCCCGACGCCGCGATCACGATGTCGGACTCGCGGGCCGCGGCCTCGACGTCGGAGACCAGCTCCACCTCGCGCTCCGGGAACTGGTTCGCCAGCGCGGCGATGCTGTCGCGGATACCGTCGGGATGAGTGCCGAACAACCGCAACCGCTCCAGCTTCGGCAACGCGGTGAGCAGGTACGGCAGTGTCCGGATCCCTTGTGCCCCAGTGCCGACCATGAGCGCCGAGCGCGCGCCCGGCGTGGCGCATTCCCGCGCGAGCAGCGCGGTGCTGGCCGGCGTGCGCGTCGCGCCGACACGGTGACAGTCCAGCAACGCGAACGGGGTGCCGGTGGTGTCGTCGTACAGCGTGATGGTCGTGTAGTACTTCTCGGCCGAAGTGCTGCCCTGGCGATAGCTCGTCTTGAAGGCGGCCTGTTCGAGTGAACCGTCGTAGCCGAGCATCGAGTACGTGACCGCGTCCCGCTCCGGGTCGGGGATCGGCACCATGAGCTTGGCCGGGTTCCGCGACTTCCCGGCCGCGAAGGCGAGATAGCCGTCTTCGACCATGGTGATCGCCTCGTGCGGGGTGAGCTCCAGGTTGTGGAGGTCGCCCCTGGTGAGGATGTGCAGAGTGGGCGGTTTCATGACGTGAGCACCTTTCTCGTGGAAGCGATGGCGTCGACCAGCGGGAGGTCATGACTGATGAAGAGCACACCCGCGCCGTCGGCGGCGGCCCGGCGCAGTGTCGCGGCCACCGCGGCGGTGGTGGCCGGGTCGAGCGACGCGGTCATTTCGTCGCACAGCAGGTATTTCGGCTCGCCGACGAGCGCGCGGGCGATGGCGGCGCGCTGGAGCTGACCGTCGGACACCTGCCGCGGGTAGCGGTCGAGCAGGCTGACCGGCAGGTCCGCGCGAGCACACAAGGCTTCCCAGCCGACTTCGCCGTCAGCGCAGACCGCGATGGACCGGCGCAACGTGAGCCGCGGGTCCATCGCCCGCCTCGGCGACTGGAACAGCATCGTCACCGGACCGTCCCGCAGGACCTGGCCGCTCAGTGGCTTGGCCAGTCCGGCGAGCACTCGGGCCAGCGACGTCTTACCGCAGCCGGAAGGACCGACCAGCCCGACGATCTCGCCGGGCCGGATGTCGAGGTCGAAGCCGGTGCACAGGATCGTGCGGCCGTGGCCGACGGTGACGGAACGCGCGGAGAGCATGGTCAGCTTCCGTATCGGTAGTCGTCGGGCAGGCCGACGAGATCGGGCGTGGGGAACGGCAACGGGTGCAGCCCGTTCTCGGGCAGTGCGGCCAGCAGGTCACGCGTGTACGGATTCCCAGGCGCCGCAAGCACTTCGGCGGCCGGCCCGGTCTCGACGATCCGCGACGCGAACATCACCGACAGATCCGCGTCCGCGCCGCGCAACGCCTCGATGTCGTGCGTGGCGACGAGCACGGCACGGTCCACCGCCAGCTTCGCGAGCAGCGAGACGGCGGCACGGGAGCGCTCGCGATCCAGCGCCGAGGTCGGCTCGTCCGCGACGACCACCGCCGGATCGCCCGCGATCGCGGCGGCGATGGCGGCCCGCTGGAGCATCCCGCCGGACAGCTCGTGCGGATACTTCCCGAGCGCGTCCGCCTCCAGCCCGACCAGATCGAGCAGTTCGCGCGGCCCGCGCTCGCCGCGCAGCCAGCGCACCGTCTCGGCCAGCTGCTTGCCGAGCTTGCGCACCGGGGTGAAGCACGTCATCGCCGACTGCGGCACGACTCCGATGGCCCCGGAGACCGTCACGCGCCCGGTGACGCGGGCCGTGGCGGGCAGCATTCCCGTGACGGCCGCACACAAGGTGGACTTCCCCGAGCCGGAGCCGCCGATCACGAAATGCGGCCTGCCTGGCACCGCGACGAGGTCGGCCTCGGTGACCGCGTGCACCTCGCCGCGATCCACCGGGATGCGCACGCTGAGCTTTTCAAGCAGGAGCGTCATGCCGTCACCGCCGCTCGCGAAGCCGAGAAAGAACGTCCGATCACCGAAAGCGCCAGCGTGACGGCCACGATCGCGCCGGCAGGGAACGCCAGCCGCCACCAGTGCCCGAGCAGCAACGCGTCGCCCGCGTCGGCGAGCAAGGTGCCCAGAGACGCTTGGTGCGGCGGCAATCCCACGCCGAGGAAGGACAAAGTGGACTCGTGCCACACCGCGTGCGCGACGAGCAGCACGACCGCCACCCCTGCCTGTCCCAGCGCCACGGGCAGGAAATGCACGCGCGCGATCGTCCACGACGGCACCCCGCGCAGCTTCGCGACCTCGACGTACTCCGCGTGGCGCACGGAGAGCAGTTCCGCACGCACGACACGCGCGATCGAGGTCCAGTGCGTGAGCACGAGCGAGACCACGATGGCCACGAGCGAGCCACGGAACATCGACACGATCAGCAGCGACAGCAGCAGGCTCGGGATCGCGGTCATCGCGTCGGCCACGCGCATCCCGATCCGGTCCCACCAGCCACCGAACGCACCGGCGGCGATACCGACGGCGAGCCCGATGAGCGTGGACACCACGGCGGTGACCGCCGAGATCCCCAGCGACACCCGCATTCCCTTGGCCACCAAGGTGAACAGGTCCCGGCCGGACGAGTCCGTGCCGAACCAATGCTCGAGACCCGGCCCCTGATCGGCGGCCGCGAAGTCGGTGATCGCCTCGTCGACCGGGAACAGGATGGGCACGAAGATCGCGTAAGCCGCCAGTGCCGCGACGACCGCGGCAGCGCACCAGGCGGCCCGGTTCCGCTCAGCCATCGGCTTCGATCCTCGGGTCGACGGCGATGGCGGCGGCGTCCGCGGCCAGATTGCCGAGCAGCACCACGCCGACGGTGAGCACCGTGATGATCGCCAGGAGCGGGAAGTCCATCGCCCGCGCGGAATCCACGGTCGCGTCACCCAGCCCCGGCCACGCGAACACCGTCTCCACCACGGTCGCGCCGATGAGCAGCTCCGGCAGCCTGCCGCCGACCAGCGCGAAGAACGGGGCCGCCGCCATCGGCAGGATGTGCCCGCGCTCGACAACGCCACGCGGCAGGCCGCGCGCACGCGCACCACGCACCGGGTCGCTGCCCGCCACCGCGACGATCGCTTCACGCAAACCCAGGATCAGCCACGGCACCTGCGAAATCCCGAGCACCAGCGCGGGCAGCACGAGATGGCGCGCGGCCGACGCGGCCGTCACCGCGGCACCCGGATCCGTCAGCCCGGAGCCGGGGAACAGCCGGAACGTCACCGCCAGCAGCAGCACCGCGCCGAGCGCGACGATGAACGGCGGCACCGCCTGCAGCAGCACGGCCAGCGCGCTGATCCCCCGGTCGACGAGCCCGCCCGCGCGGAGTCCGGCGATCGCGCCCAGCACCATGGCGACCGTCACCGCGACCAGCGAACCCGCCATTCCCAGCAAGGCCGTCCAGCCCAGCCGGTCGGCGAGCACCTGCGCGACCGGCTCGTGATACGCCCGCGAGTAGCCGAGATCCCCGGTCAGCACGCCGGTGAGCCAGTGCCACCAGGCGGCGATCCAGCTCTGGTCGAGCCCGAGCGTGTGACGCAGCGACTCGCGTCCGGCCTCGGTGAGCCCGTCGCCGACGCCACGCAGATACGCCTCCAGCGGGTCGAACGGGCTCGCCGCGGCGAGCGCGAACGTGACGAGCGAAACCCCCAGCACGAGTGGCACCCCGAAGAGCAGTCGACGAGCGGCGAGCCTGGCTATGCGACGCGTCCGCGTCACGAGCGGGTCCAGCGGGCCAGCGAATACCAAGGACCCCAGGCAACACCGTGCGCGTGCGGTTCGAGAGCGGTCGGGCCGAACTTCCAGCCGTTGTCGCGCACCACGTACACGTGGTTCTCGGAAACGAGTGCCAGCATCGCGGGCGCCGCGTGATAGGCGGCCTGGAAGTCACGGTAGAGCTGCGCGCGCTTGGCGGGGTCGCGCTCGACACGGGCCGCGTCGAGCGCGCGGTCGACGGCCGGGTTCACGTAGTCCGACGCGTTGTCCCACTTCGAGCCGACACCCGGTTTGGCGTAGCGGGAGTGGAACTTCGGGTACAGCTGAGTGTCCACTGTGTACGGCTGACCACCGCCGCCGAGCAGGAACGCTGTCGCGGCCAGGTACTGCGGCGTCATGGTCGACTTCTCGACGGCGACCGGGTTCAGCTCCAGCCCGATCTTCTTGGCGTCGGACACGGTGGCCATGGTGAGGTCGCGGCGCAGGTTCTCGGTCGGGTAATAGGCGACGTCGAACCGCGCGCGCCGGCCGTCGCGTTCACGAACGCCGTCGGCGCCGACACGCCAGCCCGCGTCGTCGAGCACCTTGCGCGCGCGCTCCGCGTCGAAGGTGAAGTCCTGCGCGGGATCGTAGGCGACCCCGAACAGCGGGGTGACCAGCGTCGAGACGGCCGTGCCCTCGCCGCGCAGGATGTCGCGGACCATCGCCGCGCGGTCGACGCCGAGGTTCAGCGCGAGCCGGACGGCCGGATCGCCCGCCACCGGATCGCCGGTGGGCAGGGTGATGCCGAGCCAGTCGTTGGCCTTCGCGGAGATCACGCGGTAGCCGTCCTTCGCGGCGGCGTGCGCGAGCGCGGGCGGCAGCCGGGTTCCGTCGGCGTTGCCCGCGAGCTGGGCGGCGCGGGCCTTGTCGTCGTCCGTGCGCCGCACGACGAAGGTCTTGACCGACGGCTTGGCGCCCCAATACCCGTCGCGCGCGGTGAACACCGCCTGGTCGGGCCGCAGTTCGGTCACCGCGTACGGGCCGGTGCCGATGGGGTGATCGCCGAGGTCGAGCTTGTCGGCCGGGCCGGGCTTCGCGAGCGACTCCGACGGCGCGATGGCCAGGAACAACCGGTGCGGCACATCGCCGTAGGCCCCGGTGAGCGTGAAGTCGACCGTGTCGGGCCCGCTCGCCTTCGCCGACTTGAGGAAGTCGAAGTTCGCCGCGATCGGCGACGCGAACGCGGGGTCGATCACCGCGTTGTAGGTCGCGGCGACGTCTTCGGGGCCGAAGGCGGACCCGTCGGAGAAGGTGACCCCGCCCCGGGTCCGCACCCGCCACTGGGTCAGGTCGCCGCCGACGGGTTCGGGCGGTCCCTCGGCGAGCACGGGCACCGCGTCGGGAATGCGGTCGTCCTGTCCCTCCGCGACGCGATACAGGCTCTCGTAAACCTTCGATTCCCCATTGCCGCCATGGCCGGTGAGCGGATTGAAGTGGCCCAGTTCCTCGGCGTCGATGACGACGAAGCGGTCGGTGACGCCCGAAGCCGACGGCGCGGCACAGGCGGCGAGTACAAGCACGAGCGCGGGCACGAAGGGGCGCAGACGAGGGCAAGAGGTAAGCACCTCGCCACCCTAGCCATAATGATAATCATTTTCGATTAGACTGTGCGCCAGGTCACGCCGGTCAACTGAGACCCGCGCACAGCGCGTACACGACCGGGAACAGGCCGGATGGTGAACGAGTAACCTGGCGGCCGTGGACGACAGGCCGATCACCATGGCACAGCGCACCTTCCGGCAGCATGCCGAGCAGCTGACGACCATGACCAACCGCGACCGCTTCGGCTACATCTTCCGCGCCAACATGTGGGCGGCGGACTCGGTTTCCGGCCCCGGCTCTGAGCTGGAGCAGACCCGCGCGCTGCGCATCGGCCTGCCGCCGCTGCTCGCCCGGTTCGGCGTGCGGTCGCTGCTCGACCTGCCGTGCGGCGACTTCGGCTGGCTGAGCACAGTGGACCTCGGCATCGAGAGTTACCTCGGCGCCGACATCGTCCCCGAACTCGTGGCACGCAACATCGAACGGCACGGCCAGTCGTTCCAGGTGCTCGACCTGCTCACGGACGACCTGCCGCGCGCGGACCTCGTGTTGTGCCGGGATTGCCTGGTGCACCTGAGTTTCCACGACATCGGCCGCGCGATCGCCAACCTCCGCCGCAGTGGCTCGCGTTACCTGCTCACCACGACCTTCACCGAATTGACCACCAACGCCGACATCGTCACCGGCGACTGGCGCGCGCTCAACCTCTGTCGCGCCCCCTTCGATTTCCCGGAACCACTGGCCGTTTTGCACGAGGAGTGCACCGAGGAGGACGGCGCCTTCGCCGACAAGGCCTTGGCACTGTGGGACCTCGATTCACTGGTGCCTCGTGGATAACGCGCCTGCCTTCATGGCGCTGATCAAGCGCTACCGTCTTCGCGCCAACCTGACCCAGGAGGAGCTCGCCGACGAGTCCGGCGTCAGCATCCGCGCGATCAGGGACATCGAGCGCGGCATCGCCAGGAGCCCGCAGCGGCGGACGATCGAGTCGCTCGCCGCCCCGCTGGCGCTGACCGGCGACGAGCTGGCCCAGCTGCGCGACGCGGCGAAGTCGAACCGCGCCCAGCAGGCCGCCACCGGCGTCTACGCCACCTCGGTGATCGGCATGCTGCCCCCTGACATCGACGATCTCACCGGCCGCGAGCGCGACCTCGAGGCGTTGCTCATGCTCGCCGACGAACTGACGGGCAGCCCTCGATGGTCAGGGCACACGGCGGTGCTGACCGGGCCTCCCGGCGCGGGCAAGACGAGTCTCGCGGTACGGGCAGCGCACGAACTCACCGACGTCTTCCCCGACGGCAGGCTGTTCTTGAAGCTGCGCGGGATGTCGGCCCAGCCGAACGACCCGGCCGACGTGCTGCACCTGATCCTGCGTTCGCTGGGCGTCGACGCCGTCACCATCCCGGCCGAGCTGGAACAGCGTGCGAGCCTCTGCCGATCCCTGTTGAAGGACCGCGCGACCGTCCTCGTGCTCGACGACGCGGCAGGCGAAGCGCAGGTGCGCCCGCTCATGGTCGGCGGCCCGCGCTGCCTCACGCTGATCACCAGCCGTCAGCTGCTGGTCGGCCTCGAAGGCGTCAGCAGGTTCAATCTCACCGTCCTCGACCATGACGACGCCCTCGCACTGCTGACGGCCATCATCGGGCGGTCCCGTGTCGCGGCCGAGCACGCGGCGGCACTCGAACTGGTCGAGCTGTGCGGCAGGCTCCCGCTCGCGCTCCGCATCGTGGGCAACCGGCTCGCGAGCCGTACTGGCTGGCCGCTGGCCGGTCTGGTCGACCAGCTCCGCGACACCAGTACCCGGCTGAAGACGCTCACCGCGGGCGACCTCGACATCCGCAGCGTCTTCGAACTGTCCTACCGCCAGCTCACCCCGGCCGCGGCCACGGTGTTCCGAAGACTTTCCCTCGTGCCCGCCGCCGAATTCTCCGCGGGCGCCGCGATGGCACTCGCCGACACCCAGGACGCGACCCCGCTGCTGGAGGAACTCGCCGACGCGAGCCTGCTGCAGACTTCACACCTGGACGGCCGCTACCAGTTCCACGACCTGCTCCGCGTGTTCGCGGCGGAACTACTCGCCCAAGAAGACCCGCCTGAAGCCATAGCGGCGGCAGAACGCCGTCTCACCGGCTGGCTGGTGCGCACGGCGACCGCGGCGGGCCGCTACTTTCTTCCGTCCGGCGACAGCGCGCCCCCGGAGCCGACACCGTGGTTCAGCGATCCCGACGGAGCGCGGCGCTGGGTCGAAGTAGAGGTCAAGAACTGGCTGCCGGCAATGAAAAGCACCGCCGCGCGCGGCGAGCACCGGCCGGTACTCGACCTCGCCGAGGCCATGCACTGGTACCTCGACATCGACGGCACCGCCGGCACCTGGCACGAGGTCTACACACTCGCCGTGCGCTCGGCACTCGCGATCGGCAGCAAGCGCGACGAAGCCGTCCACCGCAACAATCTCTCGTGGATCGTGTGCGTCTTCGGCGACGGGGACGGCGCCGCCCAGCTGGCCCGGCAGGCCTTCGACGCCGCCGTGGCCGCGGGCGACCTGCGTGAACAAGCCTGGTCCAAGCTCTATCTCCGGCGCGCGCAAAACCACGACTCCGGTGAACTGCTCGACGAAGCGGTGCGCCTGTTCGAGGAAGCGGATTACCCGATCGGCGTCCATTGGGCGCGGGCGGAGCGAGCCACCTACCGGCATGAGCAAGGTGATCACGCGGCCGCCGCGGCGGAGTTCGAACGCTGCCTCACACACCTCAGGCAGCGGACCGGCACTCCCATGGACGATTACAGCTACGCCTACGTATTGCTGGATTCGGCACAGAGCCTGGTCGCGCTCGGCTCGCGCGACCAGGCGCTCACCCGGTGCGAAGAGGCACTCGCGCTCTTCCGCCGCCACGGCGTCACCTTGGGCCAGGCCCGCACTCTCCAGGCCATCGCCGGGATCCTCCGGCACCGTGGCGACATCGCGAACGCCGACGCCGCCCAGACCGAGGCACTCACCCTGTTCGAACGAACGGGCGCGGCCCGAAAGTCCACATAGGACAGAGTGCCTCGGCCGTGATTCAGCCCTTGGCCGTCAGTTCGAGCAGCCGCCCGGTCAGGTCGAGGTGTTCGTCCACGCTGCTGGTCAGGTAGGTGAGGTCCACAAAGGTGTGATCCGGTTCGAGCGCCGAGACGATCTTCACCACCGACTCGGCGATGGCCTCCGGCGTCGTTTCAGGAGCGACGTTCACCCGCAGCGCCACACCCAGTGCGCCCGGATCACGCCCGGCCCGCTCGGCGTCGGCACGGAGCTTGGCCAGCGTCCCGGTCACATAGTCCGCGGGGAACTGCTCGGGCACCGACCACACCGGCAGCCAGCCGTCCGCCCGCTCGGCGACCCGGCGCAGCGCCCGCTCCCCGAACCCGGCCAGATGCACCGGCGGCTTGCGCACCGGCTTGAGCGCGACATGGCTTTCCGCGATCGAGTAGCCGACACCCTCGTGCGACACGATGTCCTTGGACCACCAGGTGTCCAGCAGGTCGAGCAGATCGTCCAGCCGCTTGCCGCGCTCGGACATCGGAATGCCGACGGCCTCGTACTCGTCCGGCGACCAGCCGATGCCCAGCCCCGGCAGCAACCGGCCATTGCTGGCCACGTCGATGCTGGTCAACGCCCTGGCGAAAGTGGCAGGCTGGTACTGCGTGGCGTTGATGGTGCTGGACCCGAGAATCGCCGTCTCGGTCACCGCCGCGGCGACGGCCAGCGCGGTGAACGGATCGTGCGCGGTCCAGAATTCCTCGGGCATGGTGTCGTAGCCGGGGTAGGGCACCACAGGCGCGACCGGCGACAGCAGCCGGTCCCCCACCCAGAGCCCGGCCGCCCCGGCCTCCTCGGCCGCACGCGCGTACCGCGCGATCCCGCCCGGCGAGGCCGCGGCCTTGCCGAACACCGGAAGACTGAAACCAATACGCATGGCTGAACCCCCTGAAGCGGCAACGGACCCGTACCGGCCCTGTCACCAGTAGTACCCGCATTTGGTTGCGCGTTCAAGCATCTCCGATCATCGGCTTGAGCCCCTCGCTCCGGCTGGTGGATGATCTGGCGATGTCCTACGACGAAGAGCTGGCGGAGCGGATCCGGGCGCTGGTGGCGAGCGAGCCTGGCATCTTCGAGCAGCGGATGTTCGGCGGCCTGGCGTTCATGGTCAACGGCAACATGTCCGTGGCGGCCAGCGGGAAAGGCGGCCTCCTGGTCCGTGTCCACCCCGACGACGCCGACTCCCTGCTCGGCACGCACGTGGAGCCCATGGTGATGGGTGGCAGGGAAATGCGCGGCTGGCTACGCGTCGACAGCGCGGCCATGGACACCGACGACGAACTGGCCGGCTGGGTCGATCGCGGCGTCGGCTACGCCCGTTCCCTCCCCGTCAAGCGCAAGAAGTGAGCGCGGGCCCGTCTGACTCGCCGCCTCCGCGTCACGACCGGTCGCCTCATCCTGTCGATGTGGAGCTACGGCACGCGATGGTTAACTGGGGACCATGCTGGTGGGCGCGCACGAGGTCGAGGTGTTCGAGGGAGCCAGGCCGCGGCTGGAGGCGATCGCCTACCGCCTGCTGGGGTCGGCCACCGACGCCGAGGACGCCGTACAGGACACGTTCCTGCGCTGGCAGTCCGCCGACCGGGGGCTCATCGAGACGCCTGAGGCGTGGCTGACGAAGGTGCTCACCAACCTCTGCCTCAACCGGCTCACCTCGGCGCGGGCGAGGCGGGAGACCTACGTGGGCCAGTGGCTGCCCGAACCGGTCTTCGCCGGTGACCGGATGCTCGGCCCGGAGGACACCGTCGAGCAGCGTGAGTCGGTCTCGATCGCGATGCTCACGCTCATGGAACGGCTGTCGGCCAAGGAACGCGTGGTGTACGTGCTGCGCGAGGCGTTCGGTCACTCCCACGGCGAGATCGCCGAGTCGCTCGACCTCACCGAGTCCAACTGCCAGCAGATCTACCGGCGCGCCAAGCAGCACCTGGCCGCCGACCGGCGCCGGGTGGCGGTCGACGCGGCCGCCGCACGCAAGATCATCGAGGAATTCCTCGCCGCGGCACTCAGCGGCAGGACCGACTCACTCGTGAAGATGCTGACCGACGACGCGATCAGCGTGGGCGACGGTGGCGGCGTGCTCTTCTCGCTGCCGCGGCCGGTCACCGGTGCGCTGCGGGTGGCGAGGTTCCTGCGCGGGCTGTTCGAACCCAGCGCGGCCAAATGGGAGCTGATCGGCGGCCGTCCGGTCCTGTTCGCCTCGGTCGCCAACGGTGTGCCCGCGCTGGTGTTGGTGGTCGAGGACCGGATCGCGGGCATCGTCTCGCTGGACGTGACCACCGACGGCATCGCCGCCGTTCACGCACAGGTGAATCCCGCCAAGCTCGAACGCGCCGCGCGCCAGTGGGCCACGTCAGGACAGGGGGAACCACTGGTCTTCGAGTGGTGACCTGGATCACTGCTCACCGCTGTCAGGTTTCGCGCCGCTGTCCGGTTCAGGAAGCGACACCAGCCAGACAGGAGCGAGACCATGAAGCACCAGATCGTCGTTCTCGGGGCCGGATACGCCGGCGCCAACGCCGCCGCGCGCCTGGCCAAGCGGCTGCACCCCGCCGGCACCGAGATCACCGTCGTCAACGCAGACAGCGAGTTCGTCGAGCGCGTCCGCATGCACCAGCTCGCGAGCGGCCAGCACCTGAAGCCCCGCACGCTGACCGAGGTCTTCAGGGGCACGGGCGTGCGGGTACGGCAGGCACGGGTCACCGCCGTCGACGCCGAACGCAAGACCGTCGGCATCGACGGCGGTGGCGAGATCGTCTACGACACGCTCGTCTACGCACTCGGCAGCACCGCCGCGGACTGCGGCGTTCCCGGCGTGGCCGAGCACGCCCACGACCTCGCGGGCAAGCAGTCCGCGCTGCGGCTGCGTGACCGCCTGGCCGGTCTCGACGCGGGCGGCACCGTGCTCGTCGTCGGTGGCGGCCTCACCGGTATCGAAACCGCCACCGAGATCGCCGAAGCCCGGCCTGACCTCGAGGTATCACTCGCCGCCCGCGCGGGCCTCGGCGACTGGCTGAGCGAGAAGGCCCGGCTCCACCTGCGCAAGGCTTTCGACCGGCTCGGCATCACCGTGCACGAGCGCACCGACATCGCGGCCGTCGAGCCGACCGGCGCGGTCACCGCCGACGGCCGCGCGATCGCGGCACAGGTGACCGTCTGGACAGCGGGCTTCGCCGTCCATCCCCTCGCGGCGGCCACGACGCTGCGGGTGTCCGAGACAGGGCGGATCGTCGTCGACGACACGATGCGGTCGGTCTCGCATCCCGACGTCTACGCCGTCGGTGACGCCGCGCTCGCACCCGGCGCGAGCGGCGCCCCGCTGCGGATGTCCTGCGCCTCGGGTGTCCCCTCGGCTTACCAGGCCGCCGACGCCATCGCCGCCCGCCTGACCGGAGGCAAGATCCCCGGCAACAAGATCGGCTACACCGCCCAGTGCGTCAGCCTCGGCCGCCGGGACGCGATCGTGCAGTGGGTGACCCCCGACGACCGGCCCAAACCGTCCGCGGTCACCGGAAAGCCCGCCGCACGCCTCAAGGAAATGATCTGCAAGGCCGCCGCTTGGAGCGTTTCCCACCCGACCTCGATGCTCCCGGCCCGCCGCCGTCGCATCAATCTGACCGAAAAGCCCCTCGCGATCACCGTGTGACATCGAGCGAGAAAGGAACGACCATCATGATTCTGCTCACCGGAGCCAACGGCGTCGTGGGACGTCAGGTGCTGAATGTGCTGCGGCGCGACGGCAATGCCGTCACCGCGGTCACTCGAGGACTCGACCGGACCAGTTTTCCCGAAAACGCGAAAGTCGTCACCGGCGACCTCTTTCGTCCACAGTGGATCAAGGCGGCCTTGGAAGGCGTCAAGGCGCTGCAGATCAGCCCGCGCGCCACCGGTCCCGGCCTTCGCGAGCTGCTGAAGCTGGCCGCCGAACAAGGCGTGCGGCGAGTGGTGTTGCTCTCGGCCACCACCGTGGAGTTCCCGGCGGGGGAGGCGCGCTTCGCCGCCCAGTTCAAGCTCGCCGAGGCACTCGTCATGCGCTCAGGTCTGGAGTGGACGGTCCTGCGCCTGGCCGACTTCGCCGCCAACGCGGTGGCATGGGCGCCCCAGATCAAGGCCGGTGACGTGGTGCGCGGCGCGTACGGCCGAGCCGCCACCTCGCCGATCCACGAAGCCGACATCGCCGCGGTCGCCGCACAAGCACTCCTCGGCGGCGCTCACGCGGGGTCCGTGCACACGCTGACCGGTCCGCACTCAGTGGATCAGTACGAGAAGGTGCGGCTCATCGGCGCCGCCATCGACCGGACGCTGTCTTTCCAGGAACTCCCGCCCGAGCAGGTACGGCAGGGCATGCTCGCGCAAGGACTGCCCGAGGAGGTCCCCGCCCGCCTGCTCGGCTCACTGGCCGACTACAGCGATCGCCCCGGCCCCACGACCAGCACCGTGGAAGACCTGCTGGGCAGGCCCGCGCTCACCTTCGCCGACTGGGCACACGACAACGCGGCCGTTTTCAGCCGCTGAAAACCGAAAACACAAATGCCACTGACCAAGATAGTCAGTGGCATTTGTGTGGATGTTGCGCGCACCCCCGACAGGCCAAGAGCGCTCACAGCGGGTCGGGTAGTTAAGGGTCGGGCAGAGTGGTCAAGCCCGTTGCTCAACGGGCGCCGCACGAGTGGTTCAACGTTGCGAACGGGGCGTTCGCAACGCTGAGCGACACATACGCCCCGTTCATTCCGTTCACCCCACCCCACAAAGCAGGCAAATGCGACATCGCGGGGGCGAAATTCGGCCGCTTGAGTCCTTTGTGGACGTTAGATGCGTGCGGCCGGGCCACCGACGACGGCCCGATCGACTTGGGTTGAGTGAGGGAGGCTCTCATCGCCGCCGTGGCGGAGCGGATCACCGAAGTCATGCCTCGAACACAAAAAACGCCTGCTCACTGAGCAGGCGTTTCGGACCGGGTACCCCCGATGGGATTCGAACCCACGCTACCGGCGTGAGAGGCCGGCGTCCTAGGCCGCTAGACGACGGGGGCTCAGGAACTTCCTTGGTGCGGGAGAAAACTTAGCAGAGCAGTTCGCGGATCAGTTCGGCGACCTCCCTTGGGCGCTCGACGTGCAGTGAGTGGCCCGCGTCCTCGATGATCGCCACCCGTGCGCCCGCCGCCCGGTAGCGGGCGGCCGTGGGGGCGCAGGGGTAGATCCGGTCGCGGCCGCCGAGGATCGCCAGCGCCGGGAGGCCGAGGTCACGGAGCTGGACGTCGAGGGGGTGGGCGGCCAGGCGCGCACGGCGGTCGGCCAGTACGACCCGGTACATGCCGGGGTGCATCTCGGACAGGGACGACCGCCATGGGCTGAGCCGATGGAGGAACCCCATCATTGCCGCCGTGGCGGGCAGGAACGCGCCGGGCGGGAACTTGGCGTAGCTGTAATCCGGGGCCTGGCCGAGGATGACCAGGCTGGCGACGCCAGGCCAGCGCCGCGCCAGTGCGAGCGCCACGTCCGCGCCGAAGGAATGGCCGACCACGCAGGCTTCGGTGACCTCCAGCTCGGCCAACGCCCCCGCCACGGCACACGCCTGGGATTCGGCGTCCAGGCCTTGGGCGCCGCCGCCGGTGCGGCCGTGGCCGAGCAGGTCGACGCGGATGACCCGGTGGCCGGGTGCGAGCCCGGCCGCGACCTCGCCGAACCAGTGCAGTGACGAACCGAAACCGTGCAGCAGCACCACCGCGGAACCTTCGGCCTGCCCGTCTTGGCGGACGTGCATTCCGCTCAGTCGAACAGATCGGGGTCGGAGAGCGTGATCTGGTCCCACAGCGGCCGCGCCTGGAACCAGCCTGCCAGCGGGCTGCCGAGCTGGGCGCGGCTTTGGAGTGCGACGTCGCGGTCGATGAGCTTGGGGGTGCCCGCCGCCATGGCCAGCAGCTGAGCCTGGCAGGAGCGCTCCATGGTGATGAACCACCACACCGCTTCCGCGACCGTCTGGCCGACGGTGAGCAGGCCGTGGTTCTGCAGGATGACCGCCTTGTGGGGGCCGAGCGCCTCGCCGATGCGCTTGCCTTCCTCGACATCGCTGACGATGCCGCGGTAATCCGTGTAGAGGCCCTGGTCCTCGAAGAACGCGCACGCGTCCTGGGTGATCGGAGCGAGCGGGATGCCCAGGCTGGAGAAGGCTTTTCCGTACAGCGAGTGCGAATGCGCGGCGGCCAGCGCGTCGGGGCGGGCTTGGTGGACCTGGGCGTGGATGACGAACGCCGCGCGGTTCACGGGACGGTTGCCGTGTTTCACGTTGCCGTCGTGGTCGACCAAAATGAGGTCGGAAGCCTTGATCTGGTTGAAGCTCATGCCGAACGGGTTGACCCAGAACCACTCCGGGTGCTCCGGGTCGCGCACCGTGATGTGCCCGGCGACGCCTTCCGAGAAGCCGAAGCGGCCGAACAGCCGGAAGCCCGCGGCCAGCTGCTCCTTGCGGTACTGCCGCTCGTCTTCGACCGACTCGAAGGTCGGCGGCACCGGCAGCTGGGCGTTCTCGGGCATCGGCCCGATCGCGGACGCCAGGGCGGCGACCATTTCGGCGGGCAAGGTGGACATCTCGGTCGTCGTCATCGCGCGAACCCCACTTACGATTGGTCAGCCAATCCGATTGGTGGTTGTATCCTGAGCCGCGCCGGGAGCGCGTGTCAAGGCCGAGAAGGAGACCCGTCATGCCGAAGGGAACCACCAAGCGCCGCCCCGAGACGCTGGCCCGCCTGCTGGACGCGGCCTTCGAAGGCTTCGCCGAGCTGGGCTTCCACGCCGCGACGATCCCCGAGATCTGCCGCCGCGCCGGCTACACCCATGGCGCCTTCTACTCGAACTTCACCAGCAAGGACGAGCTCTTCTTCGCGTTGTTCGACCGGCACGCGGCGGCCACGCTCGACCGGATCGCCGCGCTCACCGGCGAGCACCTGACGGTCGCCGAATTCGTCGACCGCGTCTCGCGGATCGACGACGACGAGCGCGCCTGGTACCTGGTCACCACCGAGTTCACCCTCTACGCGATCCGCAACCCCGCCGCGGCGAAACGCCTGGCCGAGCACGACGCGAAACTCCGCGCCGAGCTGGTCCAGGTGCTCGAGACGACGCTCGGCCCGAGCGCCAAGGTCGACCTCGACCAGCTCGCCCGCCTGCTAATCGCGATCCGCGAAGGCGCGCTCGCCCAGTCCTACGTCGAGCCCGCCGAACTTCCGCCCGGCACGCTCGAACGGGCCTTCCTCCCCACCATCCTGAAGGCGCTCTTCAGTCAGTAGACGGTGCCCTCGGCGACGGCGCGGAGCTTGTCGGGATTGGCGACGTTGTGGATCGCCACGATGCGGCCGTCTGCGTCGAAGTCGAACGTGACGGTGGCGATCACCCGGTCCGGCCCGCTGAACACGATGCCGGGCGCGCCGTTGATCTCGGCCAGCTCGGCCTTCATGTCGGCGGGCTCGACACCTTGGTACGTGACGCTGCCCATGGCCGCGAACCACGAGGCCACTGTGGACGCTCCGACGACCGGGCGCAGCGCCTGGCGCACCTTGCCGCCGCCGTCCGTCCACAGTGTCACGTCCGGCGACAGCAGTTCCAGCAACGCGTTGACGTCACCGCCGGTCGCGGCGGCGAAGAACCGCCGGGTGGCCTGCTCGCGGCTCGTCCGGTCCGCGGTGAACCGCGGCCGCTGCGCCCGCACGTGCGCGCGGGCGCGGTGCCCGACCTGGCGCACCGCGGCCTCGGAGCGGTCCACCGCCTCGCCGATCTCCGCGTAGCCGAACCCGAAGACCTCCTTCAGCACGAACACCGCGCGTTCGAGCGGGCTGAGCGTCTCCAGCACCACGAGCATGGCCATCGACACCGACTCGGCGTCCACGGCGGCGTCGGAAGCGTCTCCGCCGGTGAGGATGGGCTCCGGCAGCCACGGCCCCGCATAGGTCTCGCGCTGATGCCGGGTGGAGCGCAGCCGTTCCAGCGCGAGGTTGGACACGATCCGCGTCAGGTACGCCTTGGGGTCGAGCACCTGCGACCGGTCGGCCGCCGACCACTTGAGCCACGAGTCCTGCACAACGTCCTCGGCGTCGGCAGCGGTCCCGAGTACGCGGTACGCCACGGAGAACAGCAGGCGCCGGTGCTCGTGGAAGACCTGCTCGTCCGCGCTCATCGCGTGAAACGGCCGCCACGCGGCCAGATCGCGCCCGAGGCTGGCATCTTCTTCATCCGGCCGAAGGCCGGCCACGGTGCGGCTGTCACGGTCTCCTTGTACCTGACGGCGAGTCGCCCGGTCAGGTAAATCCGCCGCGCGCTGTCATCGGGATGGGTGAACTGCACCACAGCGTCGCCCCGGCCCAGGCTCACCGGCGTGTGGTAGTACCCGAACCGGAAATCCTTGGGCCGCTTGCCTTTCAGCACCCGATCGATCGACAGCGCCGCGTGCACCCCGGTCGGCATCCCGCTCTGGCAGGTCCCATGCATGACGCCGTAGCCCTGCCGGATCGCAGCAGCATCCCCGACGGCATAAACGTCAGGATGCGAAACCGACCGCAACGCGCCATCGGTGACGACACGCCCCCGCTCGTCGACGGTCAGCCCGGCGGCAGCGGCCAGTGGCGACACCCGCGTCCCGCTCGTCCACAACACCGCGTCGGCGGCGACGAGTTCCCCGCCTGCCAGCTCGACCGCATCCGGCAGCACCTTCACGACCTCGGCCCCGGCCCGGACCCGAACGCCCAGCCGATCAAGCGCGGCACGCAGGTACGCCTTGGCCTTGGCATTCATGCTCGCGCCCGGCTCCTGCCTGCCCAGCAGCACGACCTCCAGCGCCGGGTACCGCTCAGCGATCTCCGCGGCCGACTCGATCCCGGTAAGCCCACTCCCCGCGACCACCACCGTGCCGCTTTCGAGCCGCTTCAGCCTGCCCGCCAGCGAAAGCGCGTCTTGGCCGCCGCTGAGGCTGTAGGCGTGCTCCTCGGCGCCCGGCACCGCCGACGTGTCCGCCGCGCTCCCCAGCCCGTACACAAGCTTGTCGTAAGCCAGAACGCGGTCATCATCGACACGCACCGTCTTGGCGTCCGCGTCCACCGCGGTGACCCAGCCCCGCACGAACTCGACGCCCGTGCCCGCCAGCATCTCCGGGACGTTTAGCTCGGCGACCTCCTGCCCGGTGGCCGTCATCGGCAGCCGCAGCCGCTCGGTGAACCGTTCTTGCGCGTTGACCAGCGTCACGCGCACGTCATCGCGACGCTTGGTCCTGACCGCGAGCTGAATGGCCGCTCCCAGCCCCGCATACCCCGCACCGAGAACCACAACGTGGGTGCCTGTCTCCGTGGTCATCATGTCGCCTTCCTCATCGGCTTTTCGATGACCACCAGATGGATGTGGCGCGCGCGTTCGTGACATGCGGCCGCTGTGTCGCGCGCCACACCCTTCCTGGCGCGGTCTAAGTCGCCGGAGTGCCGCACAACGCCGAGTCGATCACCTGGTACCGCGTCGGCCCAGCCGGGTTGACGGTCACCATGGCGATGCCGTTGGTCATCAGAGCGGCATGCCTGCCGTCGTCAGTGGCGAAAGTCGCGGACGAGTGACCGGTCTTGAGGTCACCGCCGTGCCCCCACGCGTGCCCGCCGCAGCTCAGGTCGAGCCGAAACAGCCCGAGACCGTAGCCCAGATTGTCCGGCCATCCGGGCATGGACACCGTCGAGCGCATCTGGGTCAGCATCGCCGGTGAAACGAGCCTGCCGTCGGCCAGTGCCTGGTCGAACGTGGCCAGGTCCCGTTCTGTCGAGGCCATGGCGCCGGACGTGGCGTACAGGGTCAGCTCCACTCCCTCGGTGGTTTCGCTCCAGACGAAGAAGGGGCCCACTCGTGCCCCGAGGTAGCCCGGCACGTACGGCTTGGCGAGCGCCCGGTCGCCGCCGCGGGGATAGGCGGTCCGAGCCAGGCCGAGCGGCTGGATGATCCGGGCGGTGATCGCGTCCCCAGCCGCCTTGCCGGTGATCTTCTCGATCAGCAGGCCTGCCACCAGGTAGTTGATATTGGAATACGTCCAGCTGGTGCCCGGCGCGAACAGTGGCCGGTTGCCGGCCAGCGCGGCACGGACCAACTCACGCAGGCTGTAGGTGCCGTCCGGGTTGTCGTCGGGAGCGCCCCACTTGTCGGGGATGCCGCTGGTGTGTTGCAGGATCTGGCGCACGGAGATCTTCGTGCCGTCGTAACCGTTGCCGTCGACCACGCCCGGCAGATACCGCTCGATCGGAGCGTCCAGGTCGACCTTGCCCTCGTCGACCAGCTGCAGCACCACGACCGCGGTGAACGTCTTGGTCTGGCTGCCGATGCGGAACTGGTCATTGGCCCCGATGTCCCGCTTGACCGCTGTGGACGCGGTCCCGCTGTGCAGATCCCATGAGCTGGTGCGGTTGCCCGCGTGGATGGCCGCGCCCGGCCCCATGCTGAGTTGGTAGCCGGTGAGCAGTGCCTGGGTATCGGCGTGATCGTCGGCCGGTGACGCGTGTGCCGGCGCGGCCATCGCCATCGTGGCGGCGACGACAGCCACCGTCAGCCTCGACGTGACCCAGTAGCGGCATACCTTCACGACAAGTTCCCACCTTCCGTGGTCGGCCTCGTCCCCAGCCGCGAGCACCGCACCTGGTCAGGCCCTTCTCGATCCTGGCCGCCGAGTCGGTGGTGAGACAGGACGCCGACTGGCCACATGTGGCTTGATCAGCGCGATAGAGTCCAGTGCCGTTGACGAGGGGGGTGGGCGTGGCCGGCGGGTTCGGCGAGCTGCTGCGACAGCTACGGCGTGCGGCGGGCATGACACAGCAGCATCTGGCCGAGCGCTCCGGCGTGTCCGTTCGCTCCATCAGCGGGTTGGAAGCCGGACAACGGACCAACCCTCGCCTGGACACCGTGTGCGAGCTGGCCGACGCGCTGGGACTGGAGCCGGACCAGCGGCGGGGACTGCTCGCCGCAGCCGGCGGTGACACGACGATGGCAGCGGATCCAGGTCCCCCCGTTCAGCTTCCCGTCCGGTCCGCGATGTTCGTAGGCCGCAGAGACGAACTGACCGCACTGGACAGGACCTTCCGCACCGCCGGGCCGGGCGGGACGGTGGTGGTGTCGGCGATCGGCGGTGGGGGCGGATTCGGCAAGACCTGGCTGGCCGTTCGGTGGGCACACGACAACGCCGCCCGATTCCCCGACGGGCAGTTGTTCGTCGATCTGCGCGGCTACAGCCCCACCGGCAGGCCGATGCCACCCGAAGAAGCGGTGCGCGGGTTCCTCGACGCCCTCGGCGTCCCGCCCGCAGCGATCCCCATCGGCCTACCGGCCCAGACCGCGCTCTACCGGGAGGTGATGGCGGGACGGCGGATGCTGGTGGTGCTGGACAACGCCCGCGACACCGACCAGGTCCTCCCCCTGCTGCCCGGCGGGGACACCCACGCGGTGATCGTCACCAGCCGCGACCGGCTCGCCGGCCTGATCACCGGCCACGGCGCCACAGCACTGCCGCTGGACGCGCTGGACGACACCGACGCCTGGCAGCTTGTGGCCCGGCGCCTCGGACCAGACCGGCTACTCGCCGAGCCCGACGCGGTCACCGAGCTACTGGCCCGCTGCGCCGGTTTGCCGCTGGCGCTGGCCGTGACCGCCGCTCGCGCCGCCCTGCAGCCCGACGTTCCGCTGGCCGAGCTGGCCGGCGAGCTGCGCGACCGCGGGGCCCGCCTCGGGGCGTTGGACACCGGCGACCCCGCTGCCAGCGTGCGCGCCGCCCTGTCCTGGACCCACGACGCGCTCACCCCCGATCAGGCCGAGGTGTTCGCGTTGCTGGGGCTGGCCCCCGGACCCGACATCAGCCTGTCGGCGGCCGCCTGCGTCGCGAACCTGTCCGATGAGCAGGCCGGCGAGGTGTTGCGAGCGCTGGAACGAGTGTCGCTCATCCAGCGGTACGCGCCCGGGCGCTACCGCATGCATGACCTGGTCAAGCTCTTCGCCGCCGACCAAGCCCGCCGCGATCTGCCCGCGCCGGTCCAGGAGGCGGCGCTTCGCCGGCTGGTCGACTTCTACCTGCACACCGCCTTCACCGGCGGCCGGCTGCTCGACCCCCACCGCCAGCCGATCGAGCTCGGTGTCCCCGCGTCCGGGTGCCACCCTCACCCGCTGCCCGACCGCGCGGCAGCCCTCGAATGGTTCGGCGCCGAGCACCCCAATCTGCTCGCCACGCAACGACTCGCCGCCGAGCGCCACTGGCACCGGCAGGCGTGGCAGCTCGCTTGGGGGTTCAACGACTTCCTCTGGCAACAGGGGCACAGCCGCGACTTTCTCGCCGCGTGGTCAGCCGCGCTGGCCTCGGCCGACCATCTCGCCGACCCCGTCGCGCGCAGTCTCGCCCACCGAGGCCTGGGCCGGGTCCACTCGCTGCTCGGCCAACACGATGAAGGACTGAACCACCTGCGCCGTGCCTTGGCCGTGGCCCAGCAGGCCAACGACCCGCACGGCCAGGGCCATGCCCACCGGTACCTCGCATGGGTCTGTGACCGGCAGGGGAACTACCAGCAGTCGCTACGGCACGAATCCGCCGCACTGGAGCTGTTCCGGACACTCGACCTGCCCGCCTGGCAAGGCGACGTGCTGAACATGATGGGCTGGAGTGCGGCATTGAGCGGCGACCACGATCAGGCCCGCGAGCACTGCGAAGCCGCGCTGGACCTGCTCCAACGCCACCACTTCCCCCTCGGCGTCGTAGCCACCCTGGACAGTCTGGGCTACATCGCCCGCCACACCGGCCACCACGCCGACGCCTTGGACTACTACCAGCGGGCCCACAGCCTGTGTCGCGACCTGGGCCACACCAACTTCGAGGCCGAGATCCTCGACGGGCTGGCCCACGCACACCTCGCGCTCGGCAATCACGAGCAAGCCCGATTGGTCTGGCGGCAAGCTCTGCTGATGTTCCAAGCCCAGCACCGTGCCACCGACGCCGACCGCGTCAGCCGACGCCTGGCCACCCTTCATGCTCGGAACAGGTGATGGCTGAGCCGCTGCTCGTCCAAAAAGGACATTTGGCGGCGGATCTCCGCGGGCACCTGATCCACCAAGCACAGCGCACGACCACATGCCACGAATCGATGGAAAGATCCGCAAACCCATCTCACCAATCACTGCACCAGGCAAAAGCCATTCCCCACAAAAGCAGAAAGGGAAATCCATTGGCGAACCTAAAAAACCCACCAACCCGAAAACTCAGGGGGTCCGGGGGACGGAGTCCCCGGGCGGGGGGGCTCGGCCCCCACATAAGCACATAACAATCGACCCTTGTCTGCGCACTTCGCAGACAAGGGTCGATCGATTCGCGTACCCCCGACGCGGTACCACCAACATCCACTCGTAGCGACAACCCCCGTGACCTGGTGATATCGACCATCGTGGATGTTGATCGCCGACGCAGGAGGAACACCCGAACCATCAGGAACCGACAGCCGTTCCCGCCGACTGACTCGAACCGGTAACCCTCCGGACTGTTTATCCGGTAACACCTCTAATAGGCAGCGTCGTGGTTCAGGTGTGGTCGAGGTCGTTGAGTTGGTGTTGGACGCGCTCGGCGTCGGCGTCGCGGCCTTGTTCCCGGTACAGCTCCAGCGCCTCCCGCCACACCGTGCGGGCCTGTTCGTACTGGCCGAGCGCGGCGTGGGAATGGCCCACGCTGTCGAGGTTGTCCGCGACCGTGTAGGCGTCGCCGAGGGTGCGGTTCAGGGTGAGGGCGTGGTGGTAGTGGTCGAGGGCCTGGTGGTGGTCGCCAGTGTGGTGGGCGATGTAGCCCAGGCTGTCCAGGGTGGACGCCTCACCATCTGGATCGTCGTTGTGGTGGGCCAGAGTGAGAGCGGCCTGGCAGTGCTCGCGGGCGGTGTCGAACCGGCCCAGGCGCGCGGCGTACCAGCCCACCTGGTTGAGCGCGTCGGCTTCCTGCACCGGCTGGTCGAGGGCACGGTAGAAGTCGAGGGCGTAGTGGGCGTGCTTCAGGGCCTGCCGGTCGTCCCCTCGTCGTTCCCAGGCGAGCGCGAGTGCCCGGTGGGTGTGGGCCTGGTCGGTGGGGTCGTGGTGGCGCAGGGCCAGGTCCAGGGCCCGCTCCAGGTGGGTGGTGGCCTGTTCGTGCAGGCCCAGCCGGGAGCAGGCATTGCCGAGGTGCCGGTGGGTGCGGCTGCGGGTGGCGGGGTCGGGGAGGTGGTTGGCGGCGTGCAGTGCGGCCTGCCACGTGGTGACCGCGTCGTGCCGGTGTCCCCGTCGGAAGTGGAAGGTGGTCAGGTTCCAGGCCAGGTGCCAGACGGTGTGGTGGTGGCCGAGGGCAGCGGCGGTGCGCTGGGTGGCCAGCAGGGTGGCGTGCTCGGCGTCCATCCAGGCCAGGGCCGCGGCGGTGTCGGGCAGCGGGTGCGGGTGCACCCCGGGCGCGGGCGACTCGGGCCGCACGAGCGCGCGGTGGGGGTCCAGGAGGCGGGCGGCGGCGTGGGCGGTGTGCAGGTGGAAGTCCCCTACCCGGGTCAGGGCCGCTTCCCGCATTTCCTCGGGCAGGGTGGTGTGGGCGGTGTCGGTGGCGTAGCGGCGGATCAGGTCGTGCATGGAGTAGCGGCCGCCCGGCCGCCGTTCCAGCAGGGAGGCGTCCTGCGGGCGAGGCGGTCGGGCAGGCCGATGAGGGCGGCAGTGGCGGGTGGGGTGGTGTCGGGACCGGGGGCGATGCCCAGCAGCGCGAACACGGTGCGCTGGGTGTCGGTGAGGTAGCGCAGGGACCAGGACAGCACGCTGGGCAGGCTGGCTGCCGGGTCGGTGTCGTGGTCGAGCGCCTCCAGGCCAAGGTCGCGCAGTTCGGCGGCGGCCTCAGCCAGCGCGACGCCGGGGCGGGTGCCGGCGGTGCGGGCGGTGATCGACAACGCCAGCGGGTGGCCCCCGCACAGCCCGATCAGCTCGTCGACTGCTTCGGGTTCGGCGGCGACGCGGTCGGTGCCCAGGCGGGCGGCCAGCAGGCCGCGGGCCTCCTCGGGAGACAGGACGTCTAGGGGCAGGTGGCGGGCGCCGTGCCGGTCGATCAGCGAGGCCAGCCGGTGCCGGCCGGTGACCAGCACTGTGCAGGACGGCGAGCCGGGCAGCAGCGGTGCGACCTGGTCGCTGGTGGCGGCGTTGTCCAGCACGATGAGCATCCGCCGCCCGGCCACCAGGCTGCGGTAGAGCGTTACTTGGGCGTCGAGGTCGGTAGGGATGCGGTCCGGGTCGACGCCCAGGGCGTCGAGGAATCCGCGCACCGCCGTCGCCGGCTGCACCGGTTCGCCCGCCGGGCTGAAGCCGTGCAGGTCGACGAACAGCTGCCCGTCGGGAAACCGCTCCAGATGCTGGTATGCCCAGGCCAGGGCGAGCCAGGTCTTGCCGATGCCCCCGGCTCCGCCGATCGCCGAGACCAGCACCGTCGTCCCCGCACCTGCCGGGCCGGTGGTCGGTTCCCGCGTGTCGGTGCCTGGTCCCTGCGGTGCGGCGGGGTGGGTAAGGGCGCGGTCCAGGCGGGCCAGTTCCGCGGTCCGGCCGGTGAACAGTCCCGGTGCGGCGGGCAGCTGCCGCGGGATGGCCGGCGCGGGTCGCGGTGGTGGCGGGTGCAGGTTCAGGTTGCCGTGCACCACACCGACGGCGGCACCGTGATCGGTGGCGACCAGGTCACCGTGGATGCTCGTGGTCACCGCGGTGCCGTCGTCCGGGGTGGTGCTGGGGTGGGGCTGGTCGGGCGCCGACGTGGTGTGCCCGTGGTCCGCGTCGGCTAGCGGGGGTGGTGCGGTTGCTGTGCAGGAGGCGGTGGTGTGCCGATGGTGAGGTGGTCGCCGGTGGCCGCGCCGATGGTGATGCCGGGTCCGGAGCCGTGCACGTCGCCGGCGATGTGCACCCCGCGTGGTCCGGGATCACCGTGCCGAGTGTGTGTTTCGGGGCCGGCGGCAGGGCCGGTCGCCGCATGGCTGGCTGACGCGGTCTGCGGTGCCGGGGTGTCCGGCGGGCGTGGGGTGAGGACGCTGGAGTCGGGAGGGTAGGGGTGATCGGGCAGGGCGATCCAGGCCAGGTCCTGGAACTCTTTCGCCATTGCCTGGATGGGTCGGAAGGTGGCCGGGTCGAGGGTGGCGCAGTGCCGCACGACATCGTCGAAGACCAGCCGGGACACGATCATGGCCAGCACACCGGGTGAGTTCGCCAGCGCGTCCTTGAGCGGGGCGGTGTCCAGCAGCCGGAACGCGTCGGTGAGGGCGGTGGAGGTGGCGCCCTGTGGGTCGAGGGCGACCTCGCCTGCGTGTACGGCCAGGCGCAACCGAACTCGGGCCGAGTCGTGGCTGGTGTGGTTGTGCCCGCGCACCGCCCGCGCCAACGCCTCGGGAAGCACCTCCACCAGCGGCGCCTTCGGGTACTCGGGTGGGACGAGCAGGAACAGGCCGTCGCCACGGTCCTCATGATGGCAGTCCTCCCACGACACCCCGGCCGCCGCCAACGCCTCAGCGACGACCACGTACAGGCCCGCGCGGGTGTCGAGTTGGTGGTGCAGGGTCCGGCCGGGAGCGCTGAAGCGCTCGACGTCAACCAGGATCATCGTGCGGTGGACCGCGTGCCGACCCGTATCCGCCATGCTGACCCTCCGAGGGCAGAACCGCGCGTGGTGCGCCACTGAACCACGTTCTACCAACCGCTACGGGTGTGTTCCGCGTCATTTGACGCACCGGTCGCTCGTTCAGCCGTACGAGTCCACCCGACCGGTGGACATGCCACCGCTACGGTCCCGCTGTCCGTGGCAGTCGTGGGTCACCTAATGGGCTCGCCGGGAGTGCCGCCAGGTGCGCGCAGGGGTCGGTAGCCCTGGCGTGCGTACTCCTGCTCGACGGGGAACTCGTAGGTGCCGTAGGGGTTGACGTGTTCCATAGAGCTAGACCTGATCGTCAGCCTCTACGAGCAGGGCAGCACCGCACGCGCGGTCGGCGAGCAGTTCGGCCTGACCGACCGCAGCGTGCGGCGGCTCGCCCACGAGCGCGGCGTCCGCAAGAACAACTAGCCAAGACCGAGCCGTGGACTATCCACTCTGATTTGGGGCTTTTCGTGAAGGCTGGGCCGGAGTGTTTCGCCTTGAGGAGACAATTCCGGCCCGGAGTTGTATAGGGACCTGGGCCTGCGTGTCGTACTTCCTGGTAGCCGGAGCGCGGGTTCATTCTTGTTCGATGAGTATGCCGATGGTCCCGGGTTACACGAGCGAGCCTCAGCGGGGCACCCTCGCGGACCTATGGCAACGGCCTGCCGGTGACTATCCGGACGAGCTGTGGCCTGAGGCCGATCTGCGGACCGTCACAGCGAACCCGGTGGAGTGGCTTGTTGTCGAAGAGCACTTCTTCACCGATGACAAGCACGGCGGCAGAGGGTGCGTGCTGATCGACACCGAGCAGGCCGCTACCGCGCTGGAAGACACCAGGTGGCTTGGCCGCGATCTCGGGAAGTTCGG
Source organism: Amycolatopsis sp. NPDC059657 (assembly GCF_042734395.1). NCBI lineage: Bacteria > Bacillati > Actinomycetota > Actinomycetes > Pseudonocardiales > Pseudonocardiaceae > Amycolatopsis > Amycolatopsis sp. NPDC059657. Next base: position 39,305 of record NZ_JBHWEB010000037.1, read on the forward strand.
CGTATGGAACAGCGGACGGATCGACAACGGACTCACCGCAACTGAGCGTGGCGTTGACGTTGAGTTCTTCGTCCACGCTCGCCAGCCAGCCGGAGCAGCCGCACCCGTAATCGAAATCAGCCACCCCTTCTTGTGGTATTGGGACGCGGTCCCGACCACTTCGGGGTGGAAGTACCTCAACGAAGCCGGACGGGATCAAGACCTCGTTCGTTGGGAGATCACCGGCGACAGTTGGCGGGTTGAGGTACGCGCGTTGGAGTTTCGACACTTCCTGGCCACCTACCAGCGTCATGCTCTCATCCAACTCGACTGGGTCCCCAAGCGTGACAGCGAGGAATTCGACCGTGTTGACGGCGAGTTCCACAACGAGTGGGCACACGTGGACTTCCACGTTCTCCATGACATGTCGATGATCAATCGACCGGCGTTCTCGCGAACCCTGGGCCAGTATCTCGTGACAGGCTTGAGGAACTCGCGCACCCCACGTTGGGAAGAACGCGAGAACGAGGTTGAGCATCCCAGCTTTATCTACGGGATTGATCCTGCGAGCGGCGAGCCGCTAACGCACATTTGCGACCCTGACCAGCTCGGAACGTACTTCGACAAGGACGGAACACGCCTGCATTATCTCACGCCAGTCTACTTTAAGCGTGAAGTGCTTCAGCCGTACGCGGCCGAGCCGTCGAGATACCGTATTTCGAACTCGCGACTGTCGTGCCTGAGCCTGTGGGGTGTGGAGATCTCGTTCAACAGCACCGGTCTTGTCGAGGTCTACTTGGGCGACATCGGGCAAAAGCTTCCCGCTGATGAGTGGGGTCACTGGCGAACATACAACGTGCCGCCCGAGGGAAAAATGGACGAAGGCCGGTTCCGCCGCGATTTCCTCAATCAATGGGCAGGCTCAAACGACCCCGTGCACGACTTGAGAAAAGCCCGCAAAGAAGCCATGGCCGCATCCCAGGCGCTACTCGGAAAACCTCTCCGGAAAGAACTCAACACAGAAACTCAAGCAGAGTTCGACTCTCTGATCGGACCGCTCACCGACGACCCCGCCGCACTAGGCGCACCCCTACTTCTGTTGACAAAGGTTCTCGCCGACGGCATAGAACCAGCCCCCTTGAAGGCATACCTCACAGACTATGAACCCGGCGAAAGATCACTCAGCCTCCTGCGACGATTCACCCAAGAACTCGGCGGCACCACAGACATAACAGCCATCATGCGAGAACTGCAAAGCTTCCGATCCAAAGGAGGCATCGCCCACCTCGCCGGCTCCAGCGCCAAAAAAGCCCGAGCCGAACTAGAAATCGAAGAACTAACCAACCTGCAAGCCTTTGAATCCATCACAACGCGCATCACCTCATGCCTGAATGAACTCACCACACTCATAACCCAAAAACTAGAACAAGGGGCTGTGAACCGCCCCGGGTTTGATGGAGACTCCATCGTGTAAGTGAGGATGGAGTTATGGCCCGGTCCCAAGCGACTGAGCCGTTCAACACGATTAACACCCTCGCACACCAACACGCCCCGGCGACGATCCCCACCCCACGGTCCGTGCCCCGCGAGCCACACCCACCAAGTAGCTGCATCGCCACAGGTCAACACGCCAACAAGGGCGCAACCCCTACGGGTCACGCCCCTGCGGACTGTGGTTCGAATAACTACCGTTATGTGGACCTTGGGGGAACTTACTACAACACAAAACCCCAGGTAGAAGCCCTGGAGACCCTGCTCCAGAAGCTCCCCGACCCGTTTACGCCCGCTCCGCCGCCCGCAAACCGGCCGAAACCAGGTCGTGCACGGCAACTCGACGCCGACCAGGTCAAGGACCTCATCGCCGGCTACCAGGCCGGGGCAACGGTGTACGAGCTGGGTACCCGGTTCGGCATCGAACGGCGGACGGTCAGCAACATCCTCAAACGGCACGATGTGCCGATGCGCCGCCGCGGCCTCTCACTCGAGCAGGTCGACGACGCCATCCACCTGTACAACCTCGGCTGGTCACTCGCGCGAGTCGGCGAACACCTGGGCGTCGATCACACCACCGTGCTGACCAAACTCCGAGAACGCGGCGTCCCCACCCGAGACACCCACGGACGACCACGAGCAGGAACACGATCACGCCGCCACGGGCAGGTTGCGGAGAACCCGCAAGAGCATGTGTCCTGATCTCGAGGTCAACCGGATAGCGGCGGGCTGGAGATCCCGCAGCGGCAAGGATCCCCAGCCCCGATTGCGCAGCCGTTGGTCAGCTCTGGCCGAGCATTCCGTTCATCTCGGTGATCTTGTCGGCGCTTCGTGAAGACTGACCCCCAGGCGATCTCTGAAAATTGACCCCCTCCGATGCTGGGAGGGTGCTGAACGTGGAGGACTGGGCTGAGATCCGCCGTCTGCATCGTGCGGAGGGCGTGCCCATCAAGGAGATCGCCCGGCGGCTGGGCATTGCTCGTAACACCGTGCGGGCGGCGTTGAACTCGGATCGGCCGCCGAAGTACGAGCGAGCCGCTCGAGGCTCGGTGGTGGACGCGTTCGAGCCGCAGATCCGGGCGTTGCTGGCCGAGTGGCCGAAGATGCCCGCGCCGGTGGTCGCGCAGAAGATCAGCTGGCCGTACTCGATTTCACCGTTGAAGAAGCGGCTGGCGGCGATCCGGCCGGAGTATGTCGGCGTCGACCCGGTCGACCGAGTGGTCTATGAGCCGGGCCAGATCACCCAATGCGACCTGTGGTTCCCAGAACCGAGGATCCCGGTCGCACCAGGACAGGAGCGTGTGTTGCCGGTATTGGTGATGACCTTGGGGTTCTCGCGGTTCCTGACCGCCACGATGATTCCCTCCCGGCAGGCCGGGGACATCTTGACGGGCATGTGGCAGCTGATCCGCGAGATCGGCCGGGTGAGCAAGACCTTGGTCTGGGATCGCGAGTCCGCGATCGGCGGAACCGGGCGGCTCAGCGCACCGGCGGCGGCGTTCGCGGGGACGCTGGCGACGAAGATCTTGCTGGCGCCGCCTCGGGATCCGGAGTTCAAGGGCATGGTCGAGCGCAACAACGGGTTCCTGGAGACCTCGTTCTTGCCTGGCCGGATTTTCACCTCGCCGGCGGACTTCAACGCGCAGCTCGGCGAGTGGTTGACGCTGGCCAACGCTCGCACGGTCCGTGCGTTGCAGGGCCGGCCGGTGGATCTGCTGGAGACCGATTATCTGTCGATGCTTCCGCTGCCGCCGGTGGCCCCGCCGATCGGGCTGAGCAACCGCATCAGGCTCGGCCGGGACTATTACGTCCGCGTCGACACGGTCGACTACTCGGTTGATCCGCGGGTGATCGGCAGGTTCGTCGACGTCACCGCCGACACGCGGGTGGTGACGGTGTTGTGCAACGGCGAGGTCGTCGCCCAGCACGAGCGGTCGTGGGCCAAACACGGCGTGATCACCGATCCCGCCCACCAAGGTGTCGCGGCGACCTTGCGTAAATCCTATGCCGCGCAACGGAAACAACGTGCGACAGCGGACCGTCAGCACACCGACGGGCACGTCGTCGCGTTGCGGGCCCTGCCGGACTACGACGCCCTCTTCGGTGTCGATTTCACTGCTCCTGCAACGAAAGCGAGTAACACGTGAGCACCACCAGCACGACGAAACCCCTTGCGGCGGGAACGCCACCGCAGGACGGTTTGCCATCGATGATCTCCTATCTGACCCGGGTCCTGAAAACTCCGACGATCGCCACGTTCTGGGAGCAGCTGGCCGAGCAAGCACGCGACGAGAATTGGTCGCACGAGGAGTATCTAGCCGCGCTGCTGCAACGTCAGGTCGCCGATCGCGAGTCCAAGGGCACCGTAATGCGGATCCGCACCGCGCACTTCCCCGCGGTCAAAACGTTGGAGGAGTTCAACTTAGACCATCTGCCGTCGCTGCGGCGAGATCTGTTGGCGCACTTGGCAACGAGCACATTTGTCGCGAAATCAGAGAACGTCATCCTGCTCGGTCCGCCCGGGATTGGCAAGACGCACCTGGCGATCGGCCTGGGCGTCAAAGCGACCCAGGCGGGCCACTCGGTGCTGTTCGACACCGCCAGCAACTGGATCGCCCGCCTGGCCGCCGCACACCAGGCCAACCGCCTGGAAGCCGAGTTGAAGAAGATCCGCCGCTACAAGCTGATCATCATCGACGAAGTCGGCTACATCCCGTTCGACCAGGACGCGGCGAACCTGTTCTTCCAACTCGTCGCGTCGCGCTACGAGCAGGGCTCGATCATGGTGACGTCGAACCTGCCCTTCGGACGCTGGGGCGAGACGTTCTCCGACGATGTTGTCGCCGCGGCCATGATCGACCGGCTTGTTCACCACGCCGAGGTGCTCACACTGACCGGCGACTCCTACCGGACCCGCCAACGCCGCAACCTGCTGGCCCAAGACCAGCAAAACCGCCTCGGTCAAGACTGACCTCAAACCCCGGGGGGTCAATTTTCCGGGAACCTGTGAGGGTCAAATTTGAAGAAGCGTTGACAGATCTCGGCCTGTTGGCCGTCGATGATCTTCTGGGCCAGGCTCTTGGCGTCAGCGTTGCTGCCTTGTGTGAGTTCGGTCTTGGCCATGTCGATGGCGCCCTGGTGGTGCTGGACCATCATCTGCAGCCACATCCGATCGAACTCGGCGCCCTTCATGCCCTGCAGCTTGGTCATGTCGGCGTCGCTCATCATGCCGGGCATCGAGTTGCTACTGCCCATGCCGGGCATCGATTGGCCGCTGGTCATGCCCGGCATGTTCATGCCGGTCGCAGCACCCCAGGTGCTCAGCCAGCCGGTCATCTGCTGGATCTCGGGGTCCTGGGCCTTCTGGATGCGACCGGCCAGGTCGGTCACCATGGCGTTGGTAGTCCTGCTGGACACGAGCTTGGCCATGTCCACGGCCTGCTGGTGATGCGGGATCATCTGCTGGGCGAACGTCGCATCGGCCTGGTTGTGGGCGCTCTGCGCGGCGGGGGCGTTCGCGGTGGAGCTCATGCTGCTCATGTCGGGGCTGCTGGTGGTTCCGCTGCAGCCGGCGAGTACGGCGCCGAGGGTCAGGACGGCCAGTGCCGTCCCGACCAGGGTCTTCCTGGTCATAGTCTTGTCAGTCCTTTGCAAGCTGTTGACGAGTCGGTTCGGGACGTGCGCGTACGCACGGTCCCTGTCACAGCCGCAGGACACAGAGCGAGGACAACAGATCTCGAACGAGCCAGGCGCGCGGTGGTCCGCGGCCGGCACTGGCCACGGCGGAGTTCGGAGCGCGCCGACCGATTGCGGTACGTGCTCGCCGCATCAGCAGCCATCCGAGTACCAGCCCGGCGAGGGTGACCAGCACGGCCAGGCACAGGTGCAGCAGGTCGTGACCGTGCCCGGAGGAGCCGGAATGGTTCGCTGCGGCATCGTGGTCGGGACAGCACGCCGAGTCCATCTCGGCCGTCACCTGATCAACCATCGCCCGCGCGGCTGATCCGGCAGGTCCCGGTGCCTCCGCGAAGGCGCTGACCATGCCCGATGGTGCGCTGTGTGTGTCTGCCGGGTGGACGGTGATCAGGCTGTGCATGCCGATCACGGCGAACGCCAGCACGGACAGCAGCATCCACCGCGAAGCTGCCGCACGCGCCGGAACAACCATGCCTTCACGGTAAGACCAGCGTCGTGCGCCTGCCGCGAGGGGGTGCTTGCTGGCGGTCGGCACACCCAGAGCAACGGCTCGCACAGCCGTCCGATTCAGCCCAGCCCTCTCGCAGCCCGGCTGCCGGGCTATCGGGCCGGCACCGGATCGGACATCGCGACCTGCAGGCCCGCTGCGGCGAGCCGGGTGAAGAACCGTGCCGGGGTGATGACCTGTTCGGGCATCCAGGCTCCCGGCTGGGAGATCTCGCCGTCGTCCAGCGAGCGCACTAGGGCGGCCGTGCTGGTCGCGGTCGCGTGCGCCTGACCCAGACCGGTCAATGTCGCGTGTGCGGTGCGGTCGTTGTGGGTCACGTCGACCCGCACCGCGTACAGCGCGTCCGGTCGTCCGGCGCAGTCCCGGCGTATCCGGCCGAGCACCGCACGAACAGGTGGCGTCGCCACGAGGTGAGTGGCTCGCGTGGTGACCAGCAGCGCCAGCAGCCGACTTATCCGGGCAGGAGTGATGGCCAGTCTGGTCTCTACGGTCCGGGCGCCGAGGGTGCGCGGATAGAGCACCTGATCGGAGAACGGGAACAGGTAGGCGCGGCGAGCATCCACCGGCGGCGGGAAGTCGACGATCCGGGGTGCGGTGAACGCCCGCATCCGGCGGTCGGTTCCGTCGACGTGGGTGTCGAAGGACATCGTCAGTTCCTGCAGCATGTAGTCGAACGAGCCTGGTCCCATCACGTCGTCGGCGCTGAGCAGCAACGCCGTTTCGATGCTGGTCGCGCCGCCGATCTTGTCTGCCAGGGCGCGCACCATCACGTTCGAGATGCCCGGCGCGATTCCCGCTCCCAGCAGAATCCGGGCGCCGGATTCGGTGGCCGCGGCGTGGATGCGTTCGTAGGCGGCGCCTCGCCCGAGTTCGGTCAGGTGCGGGGCGATGTCGGTGTAGGCCAGGCCGCGCTTGACGGCGGCTCGCAGTAGACCTCGTTCGGGCTGGTCGATGCAGTTGACCGCGATCGAGACGTTCTCCAGGGCGGCGTCGATCGTCGCGGGCTGCGTGATGTCGATCCGACGTCCCCGCACGCCGTGCCCGATCTCGGCCGCGCGGGCATCCGCTCGTTCCTGGTTTCGGCCCGCCACGACGACTCCGTCCGGGAAGTCCGTGGCCAGATCGGCCGCGATCCGGCTGCCGACCACCCCGTAGCCACCGACGATGAGAATCGACCCGGTTGTCATGCTGATCGCCTCCGGCGTTGCCGAGTTGTACGGACGCGACCGGGCTGTCCTGTGGTGAGGTATCGCAGCACCCGGACCAGCAGCAGGGCGCTGACGATCAGCAGCACCGCGCTGGCCGCGACCTGAACGTCCGCGCCGATCCCGGCCGAGCGGGCGAGGCCGTCGGCGAGCGTGCCGAGGGCGAGGACGGTGAGCGCGGTGAGGATGAGAAGGCTGCGATGGGCGCGGGTCATGGTGTCCTCACATTCCGGTGAGGTGCTGGCCGGGGGTGGTGACGGCTTCCAGTACGGTCAGCACGATCAAGGTGATGAGCACGAGCGCTCCGACGCCCATCGCGATGGGACGTTGTTTCCAGTGGCGGCGCGGGTTGCGGTCGATGAACGGCAGCGCGACGAGCAGCGCGAACAGCACTACGGCACCCCAGAGGATGCCGGACAGACCGACCCAGTTCTCCAGCGTGAACATCCACCAGTACATCCACGGCGGCCTGGTGACCTCGATCCCCTCGACCGGGGTGGGGCCGACGCCGGGCGGGAACACCGCCGCGAGCACCCCGAGGATGCCGAGCAAGAGCAGGCCGAGCGCGGCGATGCGGCGCAGGTGGTGGGTGAACGGCTCGGCCGGTTCGCCGGTTTCGGTGCGGTTGGCCGGGTTCGGGGAGATCTTGTGGCGTTTGATCAGCAGGGCGTGCAGGAACAGCAGGACGACGATCAGGCCGGGGATGATCGACACGTGGGCGACGTAGAGGCGGACCAGGATCGGCACTCCGGAGGAGAATCCGGTGCCGAACCAGAAGCCGAGCCCGCCGAGCAGCTTGCCCAGTTCCAGGTTGTGGCTGAGGGCTTCGAAGCCTTCCTGGTCCCACTTGAGCACGGTGCCGGTGAACAGCCCGCCGATGATCAGCGCGAACATGGCCACGCCGATGAGCCAGTTGCCTTCGCGGGGTCGTTTGTAGGAGCCGGTGAAGTAGATCCGCAGCAGGTGCAGGATCGCCAGCACGTACATCGCTTCCGCGGCCCAGTAGTGCACACCCCTGATCCAGCGTCCTAAGTAGACACTGTTGACGATGGCGCGGACGGACTCGTTGGCCGCGGCGGGATCAGGATTGTAGAACTGGCCGAGCACGATCCCGGTGACGATGAGGATGACCAGCGCGACCGCGGTCAGTCCGCCCAGGCTGTAGCTGATGGTGTTGGCGTGGGCGGGCACCGGGTACTGGATCGCGCGGATTCCCAGACGCTCGTCGACGGCGTCCGTGGCGCGGCGGTAGCGGCTCCGCTCATCGGGACCTGGGGCCTCGGCCGGGACCGGTGGGGTGTCGGTGGTGTGACTCATGACGGGTTCACCTCACTGGTGTCCGGGCCGGGATGGGGTAGGTGGCGCGGGCGCAGCCGCAGCGACAGCACGACGCCGCCGAGGCCGACGACGACGGAGATCGCGAGCATGATCCAGTCGCCGCCGTTGAGCGCGCCGCGACCGGCCAGCTCGTCGATCGCGGCGACGGTGCCGGTGTCCGCGCCCGTCACGGGGGCGGGCTGTCCGATCGGGACCGGTTCGGCCACGCCGGTGTGCACGCGGGCACCGATGGATTGCTCCAGCAAGCTGCGGGCCTGGTGCAGATCACCCCCGTCCGCGGCCTGTTTGGCTTGCTGCACCGACGGGATCTGAACGTTCGACGGGTCTTTGGCGCCGATCGCGTCGTTGATCTTGTCGCTGATCGCGTCCATGTCGTCCGGGGTGTTGACGATCAGGGCGATGGCCTGGCGGACCAGGTCGTAGGCGCGGTCGGTGCCTTCGTCGCCGTGCGCCCAGGCTTGGGCGGGGACGAAGGCGAGCAGGAGCACGGTCAGGACCGCACTGAGGGCCAGTCGGGATTTCATGCGGGCCTCCGGGAGGATGTGCGGCGGAACAACAGGGTCGCGAGGACGCCGAGGACGACCAGCCAGCCGAGGCCCAGCAGGAGAGGGCCGGTCGTGTCGAAGTGGCCGGTGAGGCCGCCGTCGAGCAGCACCCGGTAGGCGCCGTAGCCGGGCAGTGCCTGTGCCCAGGCCGGGGGTTCGGCGCGCAGCATGGGGCTTTGGCCGATGCCGAGGTCGAGGAACGGCACGAGGAAGGCGATGAACACGCCGCTCACGCGCCCGAAGACCGGGCCGAGGCAGACGCCGAGCAGCGCGTAGGTGGCGGCCAGCAGGAGGTTGGCGGCGATGAACACGCCCCACTGGCGGGCGTCGAACACCATCGCGGTCACTGCGAGCGAGGCGGCGGTGGTGAGCAGGACGGCGGCGGCGATCACGCCGAGGCGGGCGGCCAGCAGAGCGGGCACGCGGAAGCCTGCCAGGGCCAGGCGCTGGTCGCCGGTGCGGGCGTCGAGCACGACGAACAGCCCGGCGAGCGCGGCCAGGGAGGTGATCGCGATCGGGGTCATCGTGCCGGCATGCACGTTCGGCAGCCAGAACGTCGGCGTGACCGTGCGCCCGTCCTCCACCAGCGACAGCGAAGTCGTCTGGCCGGGAGTGATCACTTTGGACAGCCAGATGAAGATCACCGGCACGACGACGAGCAGTGCCCACAGCACCGGGTTGCGCCGGTAGTCCCGCAATCCCATGCGCAGGCCGGTGACGAGCTGCCCAGCGTGGTGGCGGGTGCGGTGTGCGACGCGGGTGGTCGTGGTGACGACCAGCACGGCGAGGACGAGTGCGCCGAGTGTCCAGGCCAGGGCCCAGCCGAGGTCGCCGAGCCGGCCGCCGTGGCGGGAAGGCAGGTCGACCATCCACAGGGTGACGAAGTGGGTGGGCAGCCAGCGCGTCGCGATCCGGTCGGGCGAGCCGAGGGCGGGGCCGAAGAAGACGTCGAGGATCCAGGCGAACAGGATCAGCACGGTGCCGTTGACCGGGCTGCGCACCAGGGCTCCCGCAAGCGCGCCGATGGCGAGGTAGATGACGGCGAACATGGCGGTGCCGGCGACCACGCGGCCGGGTTCGTCGATGCCGGTGCGGGCGGCCAACGCGAGCAGTGCTGCCGTCGCCGCGATGGCGGCGAGGCCGAGTCCGGTTAGCAGGCGGGCCGTGACCAGCCGTGCGGTGGGGAGGCCGGCCAGGACGAGGCGGCGGTCGGCGGCGCGGGCCGCGCGGGTCTGGAAGTACATGGCGATGCCGGCCAGGAATCCGGCGGCCCAGCCCGCGGTGGCGGTCTCGACGGACGGGCCGGTGCCGCCGAGCAGCTTCGCGGCGTCGGCCATCGGTCCGGCGGCCACGACGACGAACACGACCGGTACCAGGATGAGCACGAGGAGGTTGACCGGGTTGCGCCAGTAGTCGGCGAAGAAACGCCGTGCGAACACCGCGGTGTCGGTCATCTCGGCACCGCCTTGCCGTCGCGCAGGTGGACGATGCGGTCGAAGCGTTCCTCGTCGGCGACGAAGTGACTGATGATCAGCACCGTGCGGCCGGAGTCGCGGCGCTGGGCGACCAGCTGCCAGAACTTGAGGTAGGTGTCCCAGTCGAACCCGGCGTAGGGCTCGTCCAGCAGCAGCACCTCCGGGTCGGCCAGCAGCGCGAGGCCGAGGTTGAGTTTCGCGAGGGTGCCGCCGGAGAGCTGGTCGGCGCGAGTGGTCGCGTAGCGCTCGAACCCGAGTGCGGCATACAGTTCGCGGCGCGAGCGGGCCACGGCGTCGGGGGTCATGCGGTAGGCGCGGCCGAACAGGTCGAAGTGCTCGTCGCAGGTCAATCGCTCGTACACGATCGGTTCCTGTGGGCAGTAGCCCAACTGTCCTGTGTGGACGATGGTGCCCGCGTCGGGCGTGAGCGCGCCGACGAGGATCTTCATCAGGGTGGATTTGCCGGAGCCGTTTTCCCCGACCAGGCCCACCACCTCGCCGGGGGCTAGGGTGAGGTCGGTGCCGCGCAGCACCTGCTGCTGATGTCGGGCCGGCCAGATCCCACGCCGGTATGTCTTCTCTATCCCGGAGGCGATCAGGACCGGCTCACCGGCAGTACCAGGTGCTTGAGTGGTCTTGGCACTGGTCTGGATCGACCCTACGGGGGTGGCTGAGCTCATCGGGTCCACCTGGTTTCACATGGCTGGTCGGGGTTTCTCGGTGACCGTGCGCCGGTGGTCGCCGACGGGGCGAGTTGCCGGTTGTCCGGCCGGGAGCGCGCCGCTGCGGGGTGAGGACACGTTCGCGAGGAGGCCCGCGAGGTAGGCGGCGTCTTCGGCCGCCGCGGGCGCGGGCAGGTCGCCGGTGCTTACTGCGCCTAGGGCGTCGGTGAGGTGGCAGGCCAGGATGTGCTGCCCGATTGCGCGCAAGGCTCCCTGTACGGCGGCGAGCTGGATCAGGACGTCCTCGCAGGAACGGTCCTCGCCGAGCATGCGGTCGATCGCGAGGACTTGCCCGGCTGCCTGGCGCACTCGTCGACGCAACGGTGAGAGCTCTCGCTCGCGCGTGGGCTGCGTGTCGGGGGATGTCGTGGTCATGGCGCGGTCCAGGTTCCGATGGCGTCCTGTGGAAGGCCGGTGATGCGCAGTTCGACACCGGCGCCGCTGGGGACGGTGGTGGTGAAGCGGAGCGTGCCGTCGCGGTGGTGCCCGCCCGGTCCCGGCCCGCTCCAGGTGCCGCCCTGGATTGTCTGGTCGTTGACGCGCAGTTGGGACGCCGTGGCGGGGTCGAGGTCCAGGGCTCCGCTGTGGGTGGTGAACTCGACGCGGAATGCCGCGCCGGTGGTGTCCAGGGTCAGCGGGGTCATGCGGACCTCGACTGCCCCGGCCTGCACCGTGCGCGGCTCCAGCCCCGGCGTGGTGCTGGTTCGGGTGACGGCCCACCACGTCGCGGCTGCGGCGACGAGCAGGACCGCCAGCGTGAGCAGGATGATGGTGCGGCGGCGTTGGGGGGTCAAGATGCTCATGGTGACCGTCAGCCTTCCGTCGGCGTGGGCACGGGGGTGTGGCGCAGCCGCCGGGCGGCCAGCAGCACGCCGACCGCGTTGATCGCGATACCGGCGATCATGATCGGGACGCGGTAGTCGGTGAGGAACACCGCCAGCCCGGACAGCCCGACGATCGGGGCGAGATCGGCGACGTGGTGGGCGCAGCAGGCGATCATGCCCACGGTGGAGGCGCCGGCCCCAGTGCCGGCCGCCGCCTTCATCCCCGCGTGCAGGCGCTGACGGCGACGCAGCTCGACGAACAACCCGACCTGAGTGCCGAACCCGGCCAGGATCAGCGCCAGCCACGGCGCGTCGGACACGGCCTGCTGACCGAGGTGGTCGATCCCGCCGAAGCCACCGACGACCAACGCGTAGAACGCTGCCAGGCAGGCGGCGGCGATCAGGCCGGCGCGCACGCTACGAGTGGTCATGGCTGCCTCCGCGATGAGCCGGCAGCTGTGCGGTGCGAGCCCAGCCGGGGCAGGAACGCCGGAGTCCGGGCGGCGTAAGCCGTCCACTGCTCGCCGAACCGCTTCGCCACTTCGCGCTCCTCGCTGCGCGCGAGCCGGGCGTAGACCACGACCAGGATCGGGAACATGATCAGCGTGGGAATCGTGGGCCACTGCAGCAAGAACCCGATCATCACCAGCAGGAACCCGTCGTACTGCGGGTGGCGGACCCGCGCGTACGGGCCGGCGGTGGCCAGCCGGTTCTCGCGGGCCGCGTCGTGCAGGTGCCGCCACGCGACCGCGATCAGCCAGAACCCACCGCCGATCGCGACATAGCTGGCCAGGTGGAACGGGCTCAGATGCGGATCACCGGTCCAGCCGATCAGGTCGTTCCACAGGTGCCCGCCCGCGTGGGTATCGCGCAGCAGCGGGAACCGCGAGCCCAGCCACGAGCCGAGCAGATAGATCGTCAGCGGGATCCCGTACATCTCGGTGAACAGCGCCACCAGGAACGCCGTGAACACGCCCATCGCGCGCCAATCCCGCTTGGTGCGCGGATGGAAGAAACTGACCGCGAAGAACGCGAACAGCACCGTGTTCAAGATGACCAGCGGCCATAAACCGTACGCGGCATCAGCCATGACACTGTCCTTTCCGGACGCTCAGCGGCGGGTCGTTCAGGAACCGCTTGCCGACTGGGGGCTACCGCGCAGGGTGGCCAGCCGGCTCCGGTATTCCTGCTCGTCGATCTCCCCGCGCGCGAACCGCTCGGCCAGCACCTGCTCAGGTGTGGGACGCGGCGCGCCAAGGCCCTCGGGGCGCTGCGAGGAACGAGCCAGGTAGCGGACCAGGGCGACGACGCCGAAGATCACCAGACCCCAGAACAACACCATGCCGACGGTCATGAGGACGTAGCCCCAGCCGCTCATTCCGTTGCCATACCAGAACATCATCGTGATCACATCCGGTTGTCGTTGTCTCCCATGCCGCGCATCATCAGCGCCATCATCACCGTGCAAACCACGGCAGCGACCAGGAAGCCGCTGTTCACCACGCCGGTGGCGACCAAGACGATCGCGATGACGAGCATCGGGATGCAGCAGGCGATCATCAGCCAGCCATGTCCCTTGTTCCCCTGGGGTTTGTCCGGCTGGGACGGCTGGTGTGGGTCGTGGATCCGGTTTCCGGGGTCACGGGATGTGGTCATCGGGGCCTCCTCAGCGAGGGCGGCACGAAGCCGAGTTTCTGGTACAGCGGGCAGTGTCCGAGCGCGCCGGTGACCAGCAGGTCGGCTCCGGCCAGCATGAGCAGCACCAACAGCACGATCGCGACCACCGACGTGGTGCCCGTCAGCAACACGGCACCGGCGATGATCGCGGCCAGACCGAGCAGAATCCGGCCGGCCCGCTCGGTGCGGGTGATGTTGACCGTGCGCCAGCGGGGAACGACCGGCTGGTTGCGCGGCGGGGACTCGTGCATGTCACACCTCCTGCGTATGCGTGTCTTGCACCCATCACGGTCACCCTCTCTCCCGGCTGCGAGTAGGGACCTCTGGCCTCCTGTGGGGTGCCCGAGGTCCCTACCTGGGGTGGGTATGCGCGCGAAGAGTGGACAGCGCCACCAGACGTGGACCTGAGCGGATTGGGGAAAGAGGTGAGCGCGGTGATGGCGGCATACGGACAGGTCACCACCGGCTACTGGCCCGCAGTCGTGATCGGGATGGTGCTACTGGTGATCCTGATCGCGACGACGAGCGTCACGGTGAGACGCGCACGCCGCCGGCGTCGTGCCACATCGGCAGCACCGGCGGCCCCGCCCACCACGGCGACGTCAGACGCGGATGCTCCGTACCCGCGGTGCCGGGCATTGATCGCCGAGGCTCTCATCGTCCGCGAGCGCGTGTCCGGCCAGATCGACGCGGCCACCTATCAGGCACGCATGAAAGATGTCGCTTCCGGAGGAGTCGACCATGTCGAGCATTGACCTCGTCGTCGTGGTGGCCGCGGTCGTGGCCATCGCCGGACTGGGGTGGTATTTCTTCGCCCCGCGGCGCGCCCGCACCGCCGCCGTCAGTGGTGGGGTGCAGCGGCTCCAGGTCACCGTCCGGGGCGGATACAGCCCGAACGTCGTGCAGGTCCGTCAGGGCGTTCCGGTGGAGATCGAGTTCGATCGGCAGGAGAGCGGAGACTGTACCTCCCGCGTCGTCTTCCCCGACCTGCACGTCTCCGCCGCGCTGCCCGCGCACCAGCACACGACCGTCCGGTTCACTCCGAGGGAGGCGGGGTCGTTCGGGTTCGCCTGCGGCATGAACATGATCCACGGCACCCTCGTCGTCACCGCCAACGGTCACAGCGCTCCACCGGACGAGCAAGACCACGCCGCGCCTCCGGGGGCCACGGAGGCTGTGTCCGAGTCGGCGGCGGAGGTCGAAGCCGCCCAGGCTGAGGAACGGCGTGCCGAGATCACCGATCTGACGCGCCGCGTGGTGACCGGCGCGGTGCTGACCGCTCCGGTGCTGTTCGCGGTGATGGCCCAGTCGTTGTTCGGCGCGGGCTGGGTGCCCGGTGTGTTGCTGAACCACTGGCTGCAGCTCGCGTTGATCACGCCGGTGATGGTCTACGCGGGATGGCCGATCCACCGCACCGGCTGGCTGGCCCTGGCACACCGCAGTGCCGACATGAACAGTTTGATCACGCTGGGCACGGTCGCCGCGTACGGCTACAGCCTGCTCGTCACGCTCGCCCCGCAGCTGCTGCCCGCCGAGGTCCGGGAGGTGTACTTCGAAGCCGTCGGCGTGATCCTCACCCTGATCATGCTGGGCAGGCTGCTGGAAGCCCGCGCCAAGGCCGGCACCGGCGAAGCCATCCGCGCCCTGCTCGGCCTGCAGGCCCGCACCGCCCGCGTGCTGCGCGACGGTGTCGAAGCCGAGATCCCGATCGACGAGGTCGTGGTCGGTGACGAGATTCTCATCCGGCCCGGCGAGAAGATCCCGGTCGACGCCACCGTCCTGTCCGGACAGTCCGCGGTGGACGAATCGATGGTGACTGGCGAACCCATGCCCGTCACCAAGCACGCTGGGGACACCGTCATCGGCGCCACCGTCAACACCACCGGCTCCCTGCGTGTCCGTGCGGCGAAGATCGGCGCGGACACCATGCTGGCGCAGATCATCAAGATGGTCCAGACAGCCCAAGCCTCCAAGGCCCCGATTCAGCGGCTCGCCGACGCCGCCTCGGCCTACTTCGTCCCCGTGGTCATCGCGGTCGCGATCGCCACCTTCGCCGTCTGGTTCGTGACCGGCCCGACGCCGGCGGTGACGCAGGCGCTGGTGTCCGCGGTGGCCGTGCTGATCATCGCCTGCCCCTGCGCGCTCGGCCTGGCCACCCCGCTGTCGATCATGGTCGGTACCGGCAAGGGTGCCCGCGCCGGGATCCTGATCCGTTCGGCCGAAGCGCTGGAGACCGCGCACAAGCTCGACACGATCGTGCTGGACAAGACCGGCACCATCACCGCGGGCAAGCCGGCCCTGACCGATGTCCATGCGGTCGGCGGGTTCGGCGAAGACGAGTTGCTGACGCTGGTCGCCGCCGCCGAGTCCGACAGTGAGCATCCGCTGGCTACCGCGATCGTGGCCGGCGCCCGCGACCGTGGCCACGCCGTCCCCGCAGTCGAGGACTTCACCTCGGTCACCGGCAAGGGCGTCCGCGCCACCGTCGTCGGCCGCGCCGTCCTGGTCGGCACGGCCACGCTGCTGGGCGAAGCGGGTGTCGACACGAGCGCGCTCGGTCCGATCAGCGACCGGCTGTCCGCCGAGGGGAAGACGCCGATCCTGGCCGCGGTCGACGGCGAAGCGGCCGGGGTGCTCGCGGTCGCGGACACGGTCAAGGACGACTCCGTCGCCGCGATCGCCGCGCTGCGGAAACTCGGCCTCGACGTCGTCATGCTCACTGGCGACAACGCCCGCACCGCCTCGGCCATCGCCCGCCAGGTCGGTGTGACCCGCGTCCTCGCCGAGGTGCTGCCCGAGCACAAGGCCGGCGAGATCCGCCGTCTGCAGGCCGAAGGCCGCCGGGTCGGGATGGTCGGCGACGGCATCAACGACGCCCCCGCGCTCGCCCAGGCCGACGTCGGGCTGGCGATCGGCACCGGCACCGACGTGGCCATCGAGGCCGCCGACATCACGCTCATCTCCGGCTCGCTGGCCGGCGTGGTCACCGCGATCCGGCTGTCGCGGGCGACGATGCGCAACATCCGGCAGAACCTGTTCTTCGCGCTGGTTTACAACGCCGTCGGCATCCCGGTCGCCGCCGGGGTGCTGTTCCCGCTGCTCGGGTTGCGGCTTTCGCCGATGATCGCCGCCGCCGCGATGGCCCTGTCCTCGCTGTCGGTGGTCGGCAACGCCAACCGCCTGCGCCGCCACCACGTCGAACCACTCCCGCCGGCCGAAGCACCGGCAACCGAACCGCAGGTGGAAACCGGCGCCGCCCAACTCGAAGCGGCGGCCCGGTGAACGTGATCAGCCGCCGCAGCATCCTCCGCGCCGGACTCCTGGCCGCCGGCGCAGGAGTGCTGTCCGCATGCACGTCCAGCCCCGGCAGCGCGAACCTGGTACTGCCCACCGACCCGCGCATCGCCGATGCCGAAGCCCGGCGGCACGCCACCGGCCAGACCCGCACCTACCGATTGACCGCGCAGGCCGGACGAGTCGACCTCGGCGGTCCCCAGGTCACCACCTGGACTTACGACGGCACCCTGCCCGGTAAGGAAATCCGTGTCCGCGCGGGCGACACCGTCCACGCGGAACTGACCAACCGCCTGCCCGCCAGCACCAGCATCCACTGGCACGGGCTCGCCCTGCGCAACGACATGGACGGCGCCCCCGACCTCACCCAGCAAGCGATCGCTTCCGGCGCCACGTTCACCTACCAGTTCGTCGCCGGGAACCCCGGCACCCACTGGTTCCACCCGCACTCGGGCACCCAGCTCGACCGCGGTCTCTACGTGCCGCTGATCGTCGAAGACCCGGCCGAACCCGGCGACTACGACCAGGACTGGGTGATCGTGCTCGACGACTGGATCGACGGCACCGGCCGGACCCCCGACGATGTCCTGGCCACGCTCCGGCGCGGCATGGGATCCATGGGCGGCATGATGGGCTCGATGTCCGGCATGGGCGGCACCAGCCCGCTGCTCGGCGGCGACGCCGGAGATCTGCGCTACCCCTACTACCTGATCAACGGCCGCATCCCGGCAGCGCCGGCCACCTTCACCGCCCGCCCCGGACAACGCGCCCGCATCCGCATCATCAACGCCGGCTCCGACACCGCGTTCCGGGTCGCGCTCGGCGGCCACCGCCTGCGGGTAACCCACACCGACGGCTACCCGGTCCAGCCGGTCGAGACCGACAACCTGTTGATCGCCATGGGCGAGCGCTACGACGTCGTCACCACCCTCGGCGACGGCGTGTTCCCGCTCGTCGCGCTGGCCGAAGGCAAGGACGCCACCGCGCTCGCCCTAGTCCGCACCGGGGCCGGAACCCCGCCGCCTGCCACGATCCGGCTCATCGAACTTGACCGCGACCGCGTCGGCTACGACCGCCTCACGTCGGCGCCGGACGTGCGGCTACCCGTCAGGACCCCGGATGTCACACACACCTTGGATCTCACCGGCGGCATGATGAACTACGACTGGGGCATCAACGGTGCGCCGCTCGACATGAACCAGCGCCTGCTCGTCCAGCAAGGCCAGCGGGTCCGCATCGTCTTCCGCAACGGCACCATGATGTGGCACCCCATGCACATCCACGGCCACACCTTCCAGCTCGGCGAAACCGGCCCCCGTAAGGACACGGTCGCCGTCCTGCCCGGCCAGACCGTCAGCTGCGACCTGGACACGACCAACCCCGGCCAGTGGATGATCCACTGCCACAACACCTACCACGCCGAAACCGGCATGGCGACCATCCTCGGCTACCAAGCTTGACGCCAGGAGGACGACACCGATGACCGACCTCTCCCCGTTCCAGCACCCGCGCTTCGCCCGCATGTACGAGCGAACCAGCGCCGAATCCGAACAACGCGGCACCGCCGAACACCGCGACCACGCGCTCGCCGGACTCACCGGCCGAGTCATCGAGATCGGCGCCGGCAACGGCCTGAACTTCGGCCACTACCCCGGCACCGTCACCGAAGTCGTGGCCGTCGAGCCCGAGGACCGGCTGCGAGCCCTCGCCGAACGCGCCGCCAAGACCGCCCCGGTGCCGGTGCAGGTGGCCCCCGGACACGCGGAAGGCCTACCTGCCGAGGACAACAGCTTCGACGCCGCCGTTGCTTCACTCGTCCTTTGCTCGGTCGCCGACGTCAACGCGGCGCTCGCCGAGATCCGGCGCGTACTACGACCCGGCGGCGAACT
This sequence comes from Amycolatopsis sp. NPDC059657, assembly GCF_042734395.1. Taxonomy (NCBI): domain Bacteria; kingdom Bacillati; phylum Actinomycetota; class Actinomycetes; order Pseudonocardiales; family Pseudonocardiaceae; genus Amycolatopsis; species Amycolatopsis sp. NPDC059657. The sequence goes on from NZ_JBHWEB010000037.1 coordinate 57,948, forward strand.
GCGATTCTTCGAACACGTCCGCTCCGCCAACCGGCTCCTCGGGCTCCTCCAGGACGCCATCACCCCACTGTGGACCCGCGCCGCCGGCGGCTGCCACCCCAACCGCGACCTCGCCGCCGCCATCCGAGCCGCAGGCTTCCACATCGAACACCTCGAGCACATCCACTACGCCCCACTGCGGTTCATCCCACCCCACGCACACATCCTCGGCCGAGCCACAACACCAGACTGACGAACGTCGGTGTTCAGGCAAACGACCTCAACGACCGGCGGCCGAGGTCCGATCGTGCGAGCGCTGCTTGGACTCGCCGACGCGCTCGACCACCGCCCCATGGCGGTGAACCGGCGCTTCGCGCAGACGCTCAACGCGGTAGCCGTCTCGTTTGACGCGCGCAGCCCAGACGAACACCGACGAGCCTGGCACAGGGGATGCACACCTTGGGGGAACAGGCGAGAAATTGGCGAAAAAGCCAGTACCAGATGAACCCTCAGCAAGCCGCTGACCTGCGGTTTTGCGGCGTCCAGGGGGTTCATCTGGAGCTTCCTCTGTGGACCTTGGGGGAAGGTACTACAACACAAAACCCCAGATAGAAGTCCTGGAGAACCTGCTCCGTAAGCTACCCGACCCCACCAAACCGGCAGTTCCGCCCATCGAGCGCCCCAAACCCCGACGGGCACGCCAGCTCGACGCCGACCAGGTCCAAGAACTCATCGCCGGGTACCAGGCCGGAGCAACGGTGTACGAGCTCGGCGACCGGTTCGGCATCGAACGGCGGCCGGTCAGCAACATCCTCAAACGACACGACGTGCCGATGCACCGCCGTGGACTCTCCCCCGAGCAGGTCGACGACGCCATCCACCTCTACAGTCTCGGCTGGACGCTCGCCCGAGTCGGCGAACACCTGGGAGTCGACCACACCACCGCCAAACTTCGCGAACGCGGCATCCCCACTCGCGACACCCACGGATGACCGCGGGCCTGAAACCGATCGGCCTGTCGGCGCGGACAGCGCGGTAGGAAGGTCGGGGCTTTCACGTAGCCTTCCGCGATGGGTTTCTTGGGAGTCGCGCAAGTCGGACGGCGGTGTTGACATGACCGACAGCTCGGACACCGAACAGCTGGGCCTTGCCCTGACAAGCATCGCGTTCACCAAGTGGGGATGGGTATTTCGCAACCAGCCCATCCGCGACTACGGCATCGACGCGCACGTGGAGCCGAAGACCGGCGACGTGCCGTCGGGGCGCCTGGTGGCCCTACAGATCAAGACCGGCCAGTCCTACTTCGAGCCCACCGCAGATGGGTGGCGGTATCGCGCGAAGGGCAACGAGCGGCACCTGCACTACTGGTTGGGGCACACCCTCCCCGTCTTGATCATCCTTTGTGATCCCGAGACAGAGACCCTGTACTGGCAGCACGTGACCGCGGAGCGGATCAACTACACCCCGAACGACTGGACGATCGTCATTCCGCGCAATCAGACGATCACCCCAGACGCGAAAGACGCGATCACCGCCATCGCCTACGCGGCGATGGGCGCAACCGAAGACCCGCTGGACGAGACGATGCCCCTTCTACCGCCGTCGGCGGCGGACGCCATTCGTCGCGTCGCGGCCAGTGAGCCACGCGGAGCGTTGCGGCTGGCCGTCGCCTTGGCTCGCGGACGCCGTGAACCGCGATTGGCGGTCGAGACGGTCCTGGCCAGCAGGCCGAGCTGGTTGGAACGCGGAGGTGGCCAGTACGAAGCGGTCCTGGGTGCGTACGCGGTGGAGCACGGCCACCCCGACCTGGCGGCTCGAGCATTCACACTGGCTGCTGAGCAGGTCAACACGGGCGCAGGGCGGCTGTACGCCCTGGCCGCCGTGTTCACCGCTGGTACCGGAGACCTGCCGAAGGCGGCCGAGCTATTGGAGCACGCTGAGGCGGCCGGTGGGCCGCCCGTGCTCCTAGCGGCCGTCCGCTGGCATGTGCGGCAGTTGGACGAGGCTGGCCAGGTCCCAGCTCCAGACGCCCTCCAGGCTGCCTCACCTCACGAGCTGGCCAGCGAGCCGATGTGCCTGCTGATCCTCTGCGAGGACGCTGGCAACCGCCGCGACGTCAGCGGAGTCGTTTCGTACTCAGAGCAGGCCCTGGCGGCTGGCCCGGACAACAGCGGCCTGCAATTGCGGATGGCCGAGGCGCTGCTGTGGCGCGTGACGGACGGCTCGGCAGCTGTACCGGCGGAGGACCTGCGCCGCGTCGAGGACCTGGCCACTGCTGCCTGGCAGCAACGCCGCCGCTGGTCTGGCCCCAGCGCAGACGCGCTGACGGTGCTGTTGCGCAAGCACCTACTCGCCAGCGCATATACAACCATGATCAACCTCGCCACGCCGTCCCCGCACGGACAAGCCAGCGAGCACGAAGCACGCGAGGGCAATGTCGCCTATCTCGGCACCCTCGCGGCCCTCGCCCTGGGACAACGCGACAAGGCGACCGAGTTCGTCGACCGGGTCGACGGGACGCCGATCGCCGCCGGCCTACGCGCGCTGGTCGCCGATCCCGAACTTCCGCAGGATGAACAGGTACGGCTGTGGCGGGAGGCCCTGCCGGTCATCGATCAGCAGGACTTGCGCTTGCGCGGCCTCTACTGCCTTGCGGCGCTGGGTGCCTGGCCATTTCCCGAGCTCGACCAGGCCCGCGAATCCGGGGTCATCGATCCGACCACAGCCGACCTCTTGGCAGCCCGCAGCGAGGCCGCCCGCGGCAACGTACCGGCCGCCGTGATGCGGCTGCGCCGACATGTCGCGACGTCAGCCGGCGCGGTGGAGTTGCTGGTCGAGGTGTTGGAGAACGACGGCCAGTATGACCAAGCGCTGCAGGAGTGTGCGCGGGGAATCGCACGTTTCGGCGAGGTCGTGTTGGACGCGATGCGGCTCAACCTGCTGCTGCGCAGCGATCAACATGACGCCGCCACGGACTCGGCCGTCCAACTCCTGTCCCGCACCGATCTTCCGGCCGAGCGGCGGATGGCCCTGCGCCGCGGGCTGATCGGGTTCTACACGATGCGCGCGGACTGGGTGAACGTCGAAACGCACAGCCGAGCGGCACTCGGCGAGCACCCAGGACAGGCCGATCTTCAGTGGTCGCTGATCGGCGCCACCGTCAACCAAGGTCGCCTCGACGATGCCTGGACACGGTTCCAGCAGCTCAACCCACCGATCATCCACCGCGGCGCGCTGGGCGCGTGGATGGGGATGCACGGAAAGTTCGGGTTCACCGAGGCCGACATCACCACCGCCTTGGACAGCCTGACCCGTTGGCCCGACGATCCCGAGGTCGGCGCGCAAATCCTGACGACACTGATGCACGCGGGCGGTCGACGCACGCCAGATGGCCGTCCGGTTCTGCCCGATCTCGACGAGGCCGGTCAGCAAAGGTTCCAGGACGCTCTCCGAGACTACGTCACCCGATATCCCGACGGTCCAATCCGCGAGATCAACATCGACGGGCTGAACTTCGCCGAGATGATGCGCGCCCAGTTGGCGCCGCGCACCGAGCAGGATCGGCTGCTGGTCTGCCTGGTCAGGCAGGCACGGCTGCCCCTGGGACTGCTGGCCGCGTCCCGCGGCCGGCCGTACGCCCAGGCGCTCATCCAACGTGCCTGCGGGCCGATTGTGGCGATGACCGTGGACCCGGTTCGATTCGACCGGGAGATCGCCGCCGCGAGGACTGCACTCAACCAGTCGGTCGTGGTGGAGACCAGCGCGTTGACCACCGCCACGTTGCTTCCTGGCCGATGGCCTGCGTTGCGGGCCGTGTTCGCCGAAGTCGTGGTGCCCCGCAACGTCCTACAGGACATCCAAGTCAGCGGTGCCGAACTACGCCGCGATCCCGACAGCCTGAGCTGGATCGGATTCGACCCAGACCAGGACGCTCTGACCCTGACCGAGGCTTCCCAAGACCAGACCAGCGAGTGCATCAGCCGGATCACTGACATCGACGCCGCCGCCCGAGATCTTGTCGCTGTGGACACACCGACCCGAGAAGTCTTCCCCGATCGAGGCGGTCTGGGCGATCGCGAGGTCTGGGTTAGCCCGCTGGAAACGGCCGCACAGACAGGAAAAGCACTGTGGAGCGACGATGTCGTTGTCCGCGAACTCGCCGCAGGGCAGGGTATACCTGCATTCAGCACCCTTGCCTTGATTCACGTGCTGATCGAGGACGAACTGATCGAGGACACGCTTCGCGGCGACGTGCAGACGTTGGCCCGCGCCCATGTCGTCGACCTGACCCTGACCGCCGATGAACTCTTCGCCATCGCCCGCGACGAGAACTGGTCGCTCGGCGCCGCGGCTACCTACGTGCAGCGCGGCGGCTTCTGGTCCCACTACGACAGCGCACTCACCGACTGCCTGCCCATTTTCGAGAACGTCCACGCACACGAACCCGACCTGCTTGTCGCATGGCTGGTCAGCGTGTGCATGGGTGTCGCCGACCACGTGGCGAACGATGCGTTAGACCACGCCCTTGGCCTGGTCGCCGAGACCATCGCCGACCATCTGGCCGTCGATGCACCAACTCGAGACGTACTGCACGACGCCGCCATCACCGCAGCTGAAACCATTCGACGGCAGCGGAGCGAGCGTGATCAATAGCCGCGTAGCGGCCCGCGGCACCGGCGGCCGACTGGTTCGGCTCTTGCCGCTGGACGCGGCCGACCTTCAGTGATGCAGGGCCAGGGCCTGCAAAAGCGTAGCTGTCCGTTACGCTCGTGGGTCCAGCCTTCACGGATCACGTCCAGGGGGATTCTTGATCAGCGACGCTCAGCTCATCCTGGGTTTTTCTCGGCACCTGACCGCTTACTCTGTGTCGGCTGTGCACGCCGAACTGGAAACGTTGCGGTTTGCCGGGCAGGTCTACGAGATGGCGTGGCGGCTGCGTAACGCCCAAGTTTCGTCAGCCGAGCGAGTGCGAGCCATCGGCATCGAAGCCAAGATCGGACCGTTGGATCTTGACCGGTATGTGCTGCCTACGATGGAACAGCTGGGCTGGGTGCAGTGCGACCGGCAACCCGACGGGGGCCTGGTCAGCGTGTCGGCCTTCGTCCCGCCGAACGCCGAGCTGTTGGGTGCGACGGATCGACTGCTGGGCATGCTGCTTGCCACGCCGACACAGCGCGCCGCGCTGGAGATCATGCGGGCGACCTCCATCCAGCCGCTGGAGCGCCAGGCGGCTCTGCACGCAGGCTCTGGGCACGGGGACGAGGCTGCCGAGCGGGCACTGAGCTGCTTGATCACCGTCAACCTCGTGCGCGAGGTACAGAGCGAAGACGGCCGCGTGGCGGTCTTCAACCCGAACATCTGGGTCGGTGACGCCGAGATGGTGAAGGCCGCGCTCCGTACTGAGGACGCGCGCGTGCAGCGGGAGGTCGGTGCGCTGATCGAGGAGGTCATGGCCTCGCCCGGCATCCCGGAAGAGCACGTCAAGAGCACAGAGCAGCGGTGGATCGACTTCGCCGTCAGCGCCGGGCTGGTCGAGCGGTCCCAGGTCGTCGCCACCAGCGACAAAAAACTACTCTTCACGCCACACCTGCATCGAGACCCGTTCGGTACCGACCCCCGCGACCCGTCCGGCCACATTCGCCAGCTCGTCGGCAGCATGATCTACGCAGCAACGTTCGCGTCCTGGAAGCTCAACAGCCCTGGCGCGTTCCTAAATGTCCTCATCCGCGACGGCGAAGCCGGCAATCACGAGCGCATCGCGGAGGACTACGCGATGCTCGAGACCGCAGGAACCATCGAAGTCGTCGGCGATGGCCGCCATGCCCGGATGCGCCTGCTGCAGGCCGACGTCGCAGAGCAAGCACTCAAGATCCTCGACGCGCGCGGCAACACCACCGGCGGCGAGAACACCACCTTTGCCGGGATCGGCGAGCAACGCTCGTACAACCACCTGGAACGCGAGCGCGCCCAGGTCGCCAACTCAGTTGTATTGGACGACGCCGACTCGCGGCGGTTCATGTCAGCATTGCGCGACACGACGGCCCGGAGGAACTTCTAGTGGCGGCCACCCAGACCAACCGCAGCCGCCCCGAGGACCCAGGTGCGGACCTGGAACGGCGGGTGGGACGCCTCGAGTTCGCCGAGGGCGCCCTAGCTCGCCTGCGGGTCCCGCTGCGGGTAGCCGCCGACCGGGGTCGCGAAATCCTGACCGACCTCGACGTGCTCGCGGTCGACATCGACGGTCGGCTGCGGGCGAGCCTGTCGGTGTTGGAATGCAAGACCACCAAGGGACAGTCAGGCGAACCGGACCGGCTGTTGTGGCTGTCCGGGCTACAGCGCCTCACCGGCACCCAGCGGGCCGTCCTCGTCCGCCAAACCATCACCCGCCGCGGCCGGGCCATCGCACAGGCACTGGATCTGCAGATCATGGACATGCAGACCCTCGCCTCCAGGGAGCAGGGCCACGCCTGGGTACCCGAACGATTCGCCCACATCCAGGGCCCTGGCTGTGAACAAGCGGAACGGCGCACCGACACCCAGCTCAAGGGACTCAACCACATCCCCGGCGGCCTGGTGGCGTTTCTTCGTGCCGATAGCCTGCTAGCCGACTCGCCCGAAATTCTTAACGCGCTGGTCGCGCTGAACTCCGCCACACGCCAGGGCGTCGTCCCGAATCCGACCGGGCTGATCCTCGCCAGCCACGCCCTAATCGCGCTACTGCTGGCCGCCATCCGCGACGCCTCCCGACTAGACGTCGTACCCGCCGGCGACCTGCAGGAACGGGTCGCCCGCGCGGTCACACTCGGCGATCCCGACAACAGCCAGATCCTGGCAATCCTCAGCCAGGCAGACGAACTCGTCCAACACCAAGTTCGGCGCATCCACGACAGCTACACCAAGGTCGGCGCTACCCGGCAGGACATCGCCGTCACCAGCCTGAAATCCATTGTCGCCGAACCACCCGCTTGGCTTGACCGCTACATCGACCTGGTCACCAAGCTGCGCGCCAACCCCGCGATCGCGCGGGACCTCGTCCAGACCGCCGAACTGGCCTGCTTCGACGCACGCTGCGGCGACCACGCCTATGCCGAGGCGGCCTTCGACCATCTGTACACCCCCGAACACCGATACCTCTTGGTAACGGCCATAAAGGTGCTGCGCGACATCGTCGGCAACCAGCTCGCCGACTCAGTGGGGGAATTCGACGACCTGGACTTCAGCCGGGCCGCACCGACCATCCCCGACCGGTCCGCCGTGCAAGCTGAGCACGCCACCCCCAAGCTCGCTCACGAGGTGCGGCCCGCCGAGTAGCGCCGTACCGGCAAACGGTGCTCGGGTTGGCCTCAACGGGACTGGAGTTTCTGCCGAAACCGCGTGCGGCTTCGCGGCCGTTGCGAGCGTCAACTGCTTCTCCCGCTTAGGCTGTCCTTCTCAGCGATCGCCCGGCGTCTCCCGATCGCGGCGTGCCCACGTGGCCGAGCTAGATGGCCACCGCCACGAGACTGTCGCCGCGGCGACAAAACCATTTCTGCACGCGGCTTGAAGCTGGAGCATATGATCACACTCAGCGTATAGTTGCTCGTCTGCCTTTTGGACACCACACATTAGACCGTAGACGGCGAAAATCCGACCGTACTTCTCTGCAGCCTCTATCCATTCGCCGTCGAGTGTTACTTGCGCGCGGGCCCAGACTCCGCCGTGATCCCATAACTCCAGGCCCGTCGCCGTCTGCCGGACAGACCAAGTCGGCAACCTCGGGACATGCGCTGTTGCGTTTGGTGAATAACGCCCGAAGCCCGCCAGCACAATGTTCTCAATCTGGAGTTCTTGGGTCTGCCCTGTGCTGCGGGAGGCTACCCCGACGACCGTTGGCGGCTCGAACACCGCCACAGGGAGCGAGCCACCACCCAGCTCGTGCGGAGTGGTGACGTGCAGCTGCACCGCTGTCTCCACTTCTTCCATGACGGCGCGTATCTTCTTTTCGTTCATCACAACAACATGCGGAATCGGTGTTGCCGTGTCCGGTGTTGCGTCGTTAGCTTCCTCAGGCAGTCGGATTTCGTCGATACGCAGCCGCTGGCCCCCAAGAGTCACATAAAAGTCGCCAACGGCGTCCGTCGCGATCGGAGCGTCGCCGATGACGTCAAGAAACGCATTAATCTTCGGATACTGTGCTTGGCGAACTCGATCGACCACCTCAGGCAAACGCATAAGAGACAACGCGTGGGACGCGATATTCAAGCCAGCAGCACGGTAGCGCTCTGCATCCTCGCCCGCGCGGGGCGACTCCCAGGCCGCCCTGGCATATTCTTCGCCAACCGCAGTGTAATAGAATCGCTGGTTCCGACGCTTTGCGACCATCATCCCGTGTGGGAGCAGTTCGCCCCGGAGCAACGCCTCATTTACCTCAGGTTGTTCGCTTCCAGTAAGAACGGTCCGCCCCACAAGTGGAAGATTGCCGCGCTTCACCTCAGGGAACTGCTCAATCGCGGGGTCAATCAGACGCCGAGACCTCGGCAAACTCAGCACACAATGGCCGTGGAACGCATCTTCGACCCAGCATGGGTCCATGCGGCCGTAGACCACGTGCTGACCAGTCTGCTCATCATCGATCATGACCTCAACCGAGTGCACATCCGAGGCGATACCCAGGTGCGCGAAAGCATGATGAAGAATCATGGTTCCGGACACACAGAGGTTTCCCGGCGCGCCGGCCGCGTGGTCAAGCCAGAGCAGGGGCAGAAGCAGCTCCACGAGGAGGTCAGGGGTGACCTCCTGGGATTCGAGAAGCGTTCCGATCGCCTCAGCATCGCTTTTGAGCCTACGTGGCTTTGCAAGGTGCCCACGGGGTTCTCGCGCACCCCCGCCTGTCGCAGCCGAGGCGAGCTCAGCCTCCGACATCTGAACACGCATCACACGTGCGTGCGGTCCCTTTCGCTTGGCCGTCTTACGCCCGCTGGTTTTCGACATGGATACCATCTTAGGAGCGCCCACCGACAAAAAGTGAGCGTTGGCGCGTCTCCACACCTGCGGCCTCGGCGCCCGGTCTCAACTGCTGCGTCTCTGCTGGGCCGCGGTCACACGGCAACCCTCGATCGCTACCTGGTGTCGTAGTCGGCACGCAACTGCCTGACCGCGTCAAGGGCATCTTGACCCAAGCAAATCGCGTTGACGGAGTCCGCGATACTGCGAAGCACGGTGTCACTGTCACCGAACACTGCTAGATCCCTGATCACTGCGACTAGCCCAACGCACACGGACGGCCCTCGGTCTAGGATCGTCTCGATCAGCCTCCGACCACGGGGAAGCTGGAATATGTCATCAGCATCATCGATCGCGAGCAAGATCCCAGGGTGACCGTCATCGGCTCGCGCGAAACCACTTGCGTCAAGCCTGGCATCGATAATTCTTTTTGCGACCTCAAGGTTCTCGAGAGTGCCAGCAACATGCGTTCCGATGCATTTGATGGTTGCATCCCACTGGCTCCACAACTCCGCTACATTGTGGTCATCGCGCGGATCACAAGCGATCACGACGAATACTCCAGACATTGCAGCCTGACAAATAACCTTGTGCAGGGTCGTGGATTTACCGTCCTGAGCACCGCCGAGCACGAAGGTATGATCAACTTCGGCGCCACGCGGATCATGCAGTCGAACGATGTTCGGCTCACCCAGGAGATCTCGATCATACACCACCGTGCCACTGATAGGACTGTAAGTGGGACCGCTGGGATCAGGAATGGAATCTTCTGTTTTCGCCGTCTCCTCAGCAACACTTCGGATCACCGCACCCTTATCGCCGCCAAGATAGTGGGACAGTTTTTGCGCAGCAGCGTCTTCGAGCTCAAGAAGGCTTGCGAGTATCTCGAACATACTGTTGCTGTCGCACTGCATCAGCACTTGATTGAGTTCGGGATGCCAGCCTTCGTGCATCAGTCGCAGAACGACCCTGGCGGGGACCGTGTCAGTACCATGGTCATGATGCGCACGGACAAGTTCAGCGTCCAACATTTCTCTGACGGAATCGCACACTTCTCCGGTGATTGCGCTCAGGCGAACGATCATCGTGTCGAGCATGCGCCATGCGCCAATGAGGTGGTCAATCGCGCTTGCTGGGTCGTCGCACGCCTGGCGCAATGACCGCAGCGCCGGATCCAGGTCCGTGATTCCGCTTGCACCCAGCATCCGGAGGAGTTCGGCATGGCGCGCGATGGCTCGGGCGCGGTTGACGCGTACGCCGGTTCCGGCTGGCGGGGTCGGGGTGCTGTCAGACTGCGGGGCGACTTGAGTAGCGACAGGCGCCGGACGTGGGTCGAAGTGCCGACACCGCACGGGTTCCCGGGCCGGTCGATCCGGAGCCGGCAAGTTGCGTGGCCCGTAGACGCCAATCGACGGGGCGGACAGGCGCACTTGTTGGGTTCGCGCCAGCAGCCGCAAGCCGGGAAGCATGGCGACCTGAGCTGCCGCATTGCGAGGAAGAGGTACCGGACACTCTGCAGCGTACCCCTCCATAGTTCCTAATTGGTCAAGAAAGTTGGCCATGTCGCCGATATTGGCGAAGAACATTGCTTTGAGCGCATGAAATCGCACGGGGAACCAGATCCGCTGTGTCGCGGTCCAATCGACCTTATCGAGTCGCTGTTCCACGTCAGCGAGGATGCGGCGCAGAAGTTCATTGATATCACTGTGCGGCAACTGAGTATTCTGATCTAGGTGCACACCGAGGAGCCCGGCAACAAGTTCCATCGCTTCGTCTGATGCTCGAACGGGGTCGATTCCCTGGGTGTGTGTTATCAGGTTCATGGCCCTGCTGTAATGTCGCCAGGCCGCATCCGTGCCACCGTCCGAGCCGTGCGCTTCCGCGAGCCCCAGGTGCGCCGTCGCGGCGTGGAGCGATTTTTCGTCTTCGTCGTCACGAATGAGGTTAAATAGCCGGTCGGCAGCTTCGTCGAATACTGCACGATGACCAGCGCGAGAGTCGATGAACCGCGCAATCCTCAAGAGGCTCGCCGCACGCATGATGGCTGCTTCTGCGGTGGGTTCAGGTAATTCAAGTGCCAACTCAAAAATCTGTTTCACCTCGCGCTCATCTCGTGCGCGGTATGCGCGAACTTGGTATTGCATCGCCATCACCATGATGAGCGCCTCGTAGTGCGAGGGAATGAACCGGTGCACATCGTGGACTCGTCTGGCCTCTTCCAGAGTCTCCAGAGCGGCGTCTTCTTGGCTTCGTTCGAGCTGGAATATTGCGAGACTTGCCAGTGTCTTGCCTCGCCTGCCGGCGACGTGTGGGTCGTAGCTGTCGGCCGGAAGCAGCGCCAAGGCCTGCTCCAGACATCGCTGTTCCTCGACGAAATCACCCTGAATGTGAGCTACAGAGGCAGCATTTGCAAGGAGCGCCGTGGTCGATTGCCACCGTTGCAGGCCGTGCCGGTCCAGGCGTTCAGCCAGCGTGATCGCGTGCAGGCGCAACGCGCCACCGACCACGAAGTCAAACCGGTCGGTGCAGTCTTTCAGCAGGTCGGTCGCCGTGATCTCCACTTCGCGCAGCAAGGCGTCCCGACGTACGGGATTCCGGTCCAGGTCGGCACGGACAACATCTTGGATCAGCCTGTGCACGCGCACCCAGTCTCGCTGCTCGTCGTCCTGCCATCGAGTCAGCAGTGATAGCTCGCTGAGCTGGGCGAACGACTGATTGAAAGCGTGCCGGTCGCCGGCTATTAGGTCGACCGGTATTCGATCGGGGAAGACCACAGCTGCGCGTTGCAGAAGATCCATCGCCTGTGCTGCGTACCCATGCTTTCGTGCTGTCAAGCGCTGCATCACCATCGTGACGGCAGCGACAGCATTTCGCGGATAGTCATCCAGGCGTTGGGGAAAGTTCAAGGTGTCGAGCCGTGTGACTTCGTCAGCTAAGGAGGCCACGAAGGCACTGACAGACTCACGGGTGCTGCGCAGGTAGCTGGTGGCGGTGACCAAGGTCAGTGGCAGGTACCCGACCTCCTGGCACAACGTTTCGGCCTGCGTCCTGTCGATAGTCATCCCGTTGAGTCGACGTTCGACAAGTTCTCGCCCCTGTTCCGGTGTGAGCTCACCGACCTCGAGAACTGGCTGAGGACCAGTCCAGGCGCTGTTGCGGGAAGTGATCACGATCGCTCCGTGACCTGCGGCTGGCAGTAAGGACGACAGTGTGTCCGCGGTTGTCGCGTTGTCGATGATCAGCATCCAGGTCTGTGCGCAGGTTGCCAGCGCTTCAGCGATCGCTCGTCCCGCATCGGCCAGCGATCGGTAGGGCCCTGGGCGGACTGGCACATTTCTGGCGGGAAGCCAGAGGGCGAACTGCTCGAGCTCCTCCCGAAGGATGTCCTCTGTGCAAGCCGCGTCGTCGTTATCGTCCTGTGCGGTAATCTGGTAGAGCCAGTCGAACTCGCCGGCGTTGTGCAGGGCGTACTGCTGGGCAAGTGTGGTCTTCCCGATCCCTGCCGGACCGACAACCACACACGCACGGACGTGGCCATCGGCAGCGTGCACTCCGTCAGCGTCTTTCAGACAGGCCGCCAGGTTGTCGAGCAGATCTTCCCGACGCACAGCCGTGTCACGATGTATCAGCCCTATCGGAATTCCCCAGCGCGACGCAAGGGCGCCTTCCAGAACGCTGCGCGGAGCACGGACCGCTTCGAGGAACTCCTCCCTGGTCAGTGTGCGCCCGGCAAGATCCTCGGCCTCGCTCTTGTTCATAGCGACTTCAAGCAGGTATGCCCGAAGCAATTCAGCTGCGTGGTCACCGACCCCTGCTCTGCTAGCAGCGCGCAACTTCCGTAGCCGAACGCGCACCTCGTCACGTAATTCCGGCAGCCCCTCCGTACGGATCGTCACAACAGAGCGCCTCAGCGATGCCAACACTTCCGCCGATACGTCCCCGGCCGCGAGATCAAGAGCCAACACCTCCCGCTTCAAAGACTGATCGTCAAGGTGCGACGCATTGGCCAGCAAGCCAGCGAGCCGCAGTGCGGGCCCGGTGAACGCGCCGTTCGCGACCAATTCCAACTGGACCGATCGCTCATCCTGAGCAAGAGAGGTCAAGATCCTGAAAACCTCCGGCGCAGACCAGGGTTGCCGCCCCCACCGGCCCTTGACCTGGACGATGGCCGACTCACGCAAACTCTGACCAACCAACTCATAGTCCACTACGTCGGCGTCTGCGCGACCTTCCACCACAATCGCTTCGACCGCGGTGTCGGATCCATCAGCCCAGTGCTCCAGAGCAGCGAGCACCATCACGTGATACTGGAACCGATAACCAGCCAGACCCAGTTCACCGCTCACGATGGTGCCCTTACTTCCGTCCAACAGATGTCACCGGCCAGCGTGCCAGACGCCACCGACAATCCAAGCGAACCGATGCGCCTCATATTCCCTGCACCAGATCGAGTTCGGTCGAGCGCTGTTTGCGCTGGGCCGAGATGCAGCGCCGACTACTAATCGAGATAGCAGATCCCCCGATGTGAGCCAAAGGCGTCGCCCAGCCGGTGGATCATCACGACCTCGGACAGGCTCCTTGGTAGTTGTTCAGTGACGGGCGGAAGGTACGGGCGTAGCCAGAGGCAGACGTGGCCTATCTAGTGATCGGCGACGCCACTGCGAGGATGCCGATGAACGCGGCATTGGGGCGCAGCCATCCCGCACGACGCGTCTTACGATCACGCGAATATCGGGCCCACCTGCGGATACGCCTCGATCAAGTCCGACCTGAGTTCGCTCAGCCGCGGCGGCCGCGTGTCATCGGGATGCGCCTGGTAGCCGGTGTCAAGCAGCATCGGCCTACCCCACGCGAATAGCTCCTCGAACTCCCCGGCGGCCTCGTGCCCGACCAGCTCTTTCACGAGATCGCGGTGTCCGTAGGCGATGTCGCCGCCGATCGTCACCAGCTGCACCTGCGAGGGGTCAGCGGAAGCGACGTTCTCCCATGGGTCCGCGTCGTGCCGTTCGAACACCACCAGGTCCGCCGGGCGTCCCGCGGCCAGCCGGCCGAGCTTGTCCTCGAGCCCGGCGATCCGCGCCGCGTCCTGGGTCACCATGTCCACCAGCCTGCGCGCGCCTGGGTCGCGACCGGCTTGGGTGGCCAGGCAGCGGCGGGCGACCTTCATCTCCGCGAGCAGGCTGCTCGAGCCCGACGGAAGCCAATCCGCTCCCAACCCCACCGGCATTCCGATCTCGAGCGCGTGCGCGGCGCGGGTGGTCTCGCCGTAGAGGCGCAGGTTCGACTGCGGCGACCACACCAGCTTTGCCCCTGCGTCTCGGGCGTCGCCGAGCTGCGAGTCCGACAGCGCGGTGCCGTGAATGATCACCGTCGCGTCGGTCAATGCGTCAAGCTCGACCAGCGTGTCGAACTCGGCCGCCGATCGGGCATTGGACGACATGCCTTCCGCGAGATGGATGTAGAACGCCTTCACTGAGTCCTCGGTGATTCCTTTGAGGATGTTGGTGAGGCTGTCCATGCCGCGTGAGCCTGAGGGCAGGTCGACCATTGATCTGCCTACCTGCTCACCGAAGATCAATTTGTCGACGTTGCGGACCAGCGCCTCGGCCCGGTACGCGGCGGCCTGCTGGCCCGCGCCCTGGATCGCTGTCACCCCGCCGACGAGCGCGCGGATCTCGGCGTAACGCAGCTGCGTCCACGCCGGCAACTCTTCCAGCAGCCGGTTCTGGGGTTCCCGCACCAGCTTCGAATACAGGTCGCTGCCACGCCACGCGTATCGGTTCACGTACCCCTGTGGCGGTTCCCACGCGGCGAACACATTGAATTCCGGGTGACCATGCAGATCGATCAACCCAGGCACGATCACGCCGTCGGTATCGATCACATGTACAGCGGCCGGAACGGCCGACGCGATCGCTTGGATGATTCCGTTCTCGACGACGACGTAGCCTGGCTCAAGTGCGCCATCGGACAGCAGCACGCACCCGCCGAGTGCGACCGCCTCTGAGGGCGCTTTTCGTGCCCGTAACTCTCGTGCGAAAGTCGCCGGCTCCGCGATCTCCGCTTCAGGCTGGCCAGCTGTATATGCACGCTCGAACAGATCTGGGGTCGGGCTTGATGAATCCATCCCCACCCCGAACTCCCGCTCGTTTCCCGCTTAGGGCTATTTCAGGTAGTCGCTGACGCCAGGCCCGTCGTTACGTGGCTCACCCGGACGTGGACAACCGCACGTCGGTAGGACTCTTGCCTGCACCGGCCGCACCAGGACGCGCACCGGCCGGGAGAATACTGAGCATGGAGGAAGCTGGCGACGCCGAGCGGGGTGACAGCGGCGGCTTCGCTGAGGACCGGTTGACCGCGTGGCACGAGGCAGGCCACGCGGTGAGTTACCTCCTGCACGGCCGGACACCGCGCTACGTCACTCTCCGCCCCCGCTCTCCAGTGGGCCGTACCGCCATGCGGCCTCATCGCTCGGAACTCTCGACCGTTGCCGTCATCGCACACGCCGGGCCGCTCGCCCAAGCCCGCTACACGCTGACGATGTACAACCACGACACGCTGCATCTCGAGGGGCTGACCCGGGACGACCTCGTGCTCGGCGCCTATCTGCATGGCGGCCACGACGACATGGCGATCATCAAAACCGCTCGACAGGCGTATGGGCTCCCGGCACGGCGCAGCGACCCGTGGTCAACGACTGCCGAGCTCCTAGTCGACGAGCACTGGCCGGCCATTGATCGCGTTGCCCGAGCACTGCTGGCTCACCGCACCCTCACCGGAGCGCAGATCACCGAGATCGCTGACAGCGCGTAGGCCGTCCATGGCTAGTCAGCTCGCTATCCAGGCAAGGCAGCCCAAAGCACCGCCGACGCCGCGGCCGCATTCGCCCTGGCGGCGAGCCTGTACCCCGCCGTTATTTGGCGAGCGGCCTCATCGAGGCTCAGCACCTGGAGACTGACGAGAACCACGCGGGCCGCCTGCCGCCATACGGGCGTCGTCGCCGAATGGACCACCTGTATGGCCTATTCAGAGCTCGTCGTCGGTGGTCCTTGCGATGCCGCGACGAGCCAAACTCAGTCCCATGCTGCGGATCATCGGGCGATACCACAACATGACACTGTTTTGCCATTGTCATCGCAGCTCAAGCGGATGCAACCGCCATCTGCACGTGATTCTGACGCGTGCAAAGTGGCATAGGTGAGCGAAAAGCTCTACAAGTAGCCACGCCTTTCAGACCAACGGGTGACGTAGTTGCTGCATTCGAGTCGCGGGCACAGCAAGTAGCCGCAAGTCGTACCAACAGAGCGACTATCCGACACCCCATTGGGTGGCGTTTTGGCTGGTAGCAGCCCAGCAGAACACTCTCCGACCGTTTGGCGCAGGCCAGCTACCAGTCGTCGCGGCGAGTAGCATTTTCAAGATCAATCGGTAACTCTGAAACGGTGTTCAAGGAAGGTTTTCTTCCCTAAACGCAGGCGCGGCTCCCAGCAGGAACTGGGAGCCGCGTGGTGTTAGTCCCCTCGTACGAGCCCTTCTAAAGATTCGCGAAAGGAAGCCAACTTGTTGAGAGTACAACCGTCTGGTGCGACATCGCCAGGTGACGAACACGACGAGTGCCACGCCTGCGTCGTGCAGCCGGAGCAGATCGCAGCCGACTCGTCGGAGTACATCAGCTTGGACGAGCTGCTGGACTTGGCTGCCGACCCCGAAGCCCTGCTGGTCCCCGCCGCGGCCACACCGATGCTGGAGCCGCTGTGCGCCGGCTGCCGGCGAACAGGTCGAGAGTTCTTCCGTGAGCTCTTCTTCGGTGGCTGGCAGTACACCTGGAAGCTGATTCTGCTCGGCATGGCGGCGGCCGTGTCGCTCATGGGCATCCTGGTGGCAGGTGGCGTGGCGTTGCAGTTCGCGGCGGCGTCGCTGGCGGGCCTGGCCGCGATCGTCGGCGTGATCAGGTGGCGCCCGAACCGCTGGCAGCAGCAGAGCTAGCCACGTGGGAGCGGAGCCGTCCTGGGACTGTCGTTACCAGCCCCAGGACGGCTCCTTTCTCTTGCGGTGACGCGGGACTCCCGAAGCAGGTTCAGCGTCACCGCGCGGCGGTGCGAGCGATCCGCACCGCGCTCGTGGCGGCAAATGCGCTCCTAAACCGATTCACCGTCACCCGTTCGGTCCCACTTGGCCATGTGGGTGTCCTGCTCAGAGATACGAACGCTTCCCCGCAGTGGCTCAAACCGGTTTTTCACGTGCCGCAGGTCGAGGGTCGGCTGCTCGTTTGCCGTCTCGCAGGCTGGCTCCTCGGCTGAAGGCTCCGTGCCAGCCTCGTTTTCTTGGCAGGGCCCAGCGGTTGGCGTAGGCCTTGAGCTGACGAGCGCTACGCCTCGAGCGCCTTGTCGGCCTGATCCCGGCGATGATGTTTGTCTATGTAGAGGCGTTTGTCCGCGGCGAAGAGCAGCTGGTCGTGGGTGTGTCCGTCGTGCGGGTAGGAGGCGCCGCCGATCGCGGCGGTCACGGTGATGACGGTGTCCGGGCTTTGACTGGAGCAGGTGAGGGTGACCGGGGTGTGCGCGATGCGAGCACGTAATCGCTTGACGGCGCCGGGCAGGTCGTCAGAGCCGATTCCGGGCATGAGGATCACGAGCTCGTCGCCGCCGTAGCGTGCGACGAGGTCTTCGCTCCGCACTTCGGCGCGCACGGTGGTGACTGTGGCGAGTAGTGCCTCGTCCCCGGCGATGTGGCCGTGGGTGTCGTTGATCGTCTTGAAGTCGTTGAGGTCGAGGATCAGCACCGACAGCGCGGTGTTGGTGATGCCGGCGCGTCGGATGAGGGAAGCGACTTCCTCGGCCCAGTAGACCGAGGTCGCGAGCCCGGTTTTCGCGTCGGTACGGGCTTGACGTTGATACTGCGGGAGCAGCAGGTCGCGGTGCACGCAGATCACCGCGACCATCGGGACGAGTGCGGCCCAGGGCATGACCGCGAGCAGCACGGCGATGGTGATGCCCAGTCCGAGCGCGGCGGCCACGACGAGCTGGTCGGCGAGATTGCCCAGCGCCTGCCGGGCGGTCGTGCGCGGAGAGGCGAGCAGGATGACGCCGACGACCAGCGCGAGGTTGACCAGCCACCAGACGGCCGCCGCCGCCACGATGATCACCAGTGGCCAGAGACCCGAGGGAAGTCTCGGCAGGCTAGTCAAACCGCCGGCGCGCAGGACCGCCTCGGCCGCGGCGGAGGCGAGCACGAACGTCGCGGCCCCGTAGACCTTGCGGTGCGCGATCGCCGGGCCGTAGACACGGAACCAGGCATGCGCGAACGTGATCACCGCCAACGCGGCAACCAACGGCAGTGGCACCAGCAGCAGACCGGCGAAGACCCACAACGACTTCATGTTCGTATACGGGGCGCCCTCGACGGCACGTTCACGACGTCGTTCGATGCCACGCGCGACCTCGAGGTGCACGAGCGCCCCGCCCGCGAGCACCGCGAACCAGCCGATCGCGGCGCGAGTGACGCTGGTGTGCGCGGCACTCAGCGCGACGATCACGACCGCGAGCGCCTCCACGGTGATCAGCAAACGCAGCGCAGGCCGTGGCAAGGACCAGAGGCGCCATCGCGCCACTGTCCGTTTTCTGCCGTCGTCACTCACACTGGTATCCGTCTGTGTCCGTGTTTTCGCAGCGCATCCCCACAATGGGCACTTCACGGTAGTCGGCCGATCACCGGCTGTCGATAGCGTTGAGCGCGGTCACCCGGCCGGAGCAACACCCACACCCCGCACCCGAGAGGACATCGCGATGACCAGTCACGGCAACGAATGGGCCCGCCACCTGGGCAACGAGTGGAGCAGGACCAGGCGAGGCAACGAGTGGTTCCTGCCCGGCAACGAGTGGAGTCCCCGCTAAACAGCCCCGCCGTCCGGCACCGGCGAGGTCACCGTCGTGGTTCGGCGGGCGTGGTTCCACGCCACGCTCGCCCCCACGGCCGCGACGACCCCGACCCCACCCGCGGCGGCGACCACCACGTTGGCCTGCGCGTGCTCGGCCACCAGCCCGGCCAGCGCGATACCCAGGCCTTGGCTGGTCCTCAGCGCGGTCGCGGCGATGCCGTACGCCTGTCCGCGCCGCTGGTCCGGCACGGCTTGCAGATAGGCGGCCGACGCGAGCAGGTGGTACGAGCTGGCCATTCCCGATACCGCCCACAGCGTCACCGTCACCGGCAGGGGCGGCCCCACCACACACGCCAGCAGCGGCACGCAAGCCGACACCGCGAGCGGACCCATCACCTTCTCCCGCCACGACGCGGGCAACCGGGCGACGACCGCCATACCCACGACGGCGCCAGCCGGACTCGCCGCGAGCAGCAGGCCCACCCCAACGGCCCCGGCTCCTGCCTGCGCCGCGTACGGGGCGGCCAAGCCTTCAACGGTCACGTAGAACCCTGCCACGCACGCCAGCCCGAGCAATGCGCGCAGCCGAGGCGTGCGCGCCACCAACCTCGCCCCACCGGACACCTCCGCCCACCACCGACGCATTCCACCGGCGTCGGTGGGCTCCGCTGGACTGGGGCGGCGCCGGATCCCCGCTGTAACCAGCGCGGCGGAGAGTACGAAGGTGCCGGCGTCGGCGAGCAACGCGTCGCTCGCCCCGAGCCATCCGGTCAGCACCCCGCCAGCCGCGAACCCGGCGACTTGAGCCAACTGCACCACGATGTCCAGGGCGGCCTTGCCGCGCAGATAAACGTCCGGTTCAGGCAACACCGCGGTGGCGGTGGCGGCGCGAGCGGCGTTGCCGGGCGCGCCGGCGCACTGCACCCCCACCAGCAGCGCGGCGACCACCGCCAAAGGCATGCCAGGCGCCGCCATCGCCGCCACCCCGACGGCTCGCAGCAGGTCGGCGGCGATCATCACCGTGCGGCGCGGCCAGCGGTCGGCCAGACCGGACAGCAACGGCCCGGCCACGACATCGGGAAGGTAGGTCAAGGCGTAAGTCAGCGCGGTCAGCCCTGCCGAACGGGTCCGCTCGAATACCAGCACCGACAACCCCACCCGAGCGAACTGGTCCCCCACGATCGAAACCAAGGTCGCGGTGAACAGCACCCGAAACTCACCGCGAGCCCATAAGCGCTTGCCCTCCCCCGCCATCACGAGCACCAGGGTGTACGCACTCGCACACACACAGCAAGACCCGCGCGCGAGCTTGCCGATGGAACGCCGAAGTCCGGGACCGCCGGCACCCACGGGCAGATCTACCGACGGACGCTGCCCGCAACGTCACCTGGCCACCGTGATGATCGGGTCACGGCGAGCCGCGAGCTTCTTCGACTTGGCGGGGAACCTGCTCGGCGGCACCTATCCCATGGCGTCACGTTTCGTTGCGGCCCCGGCCCGCGGCGTCAGATATCCGACTGCGTTTGGCCTGGAGGGCGCCGACGCGCGACCGCTGCGTACACCTGCTCCGCGTCGAGCTCGGGGTTGTACAGCTCTTTGGAGATCTGATGAGCCAGCCAGCGGCGCTTGTACTGGTCATTGTCCACCAGCGGGCTGCTGGCGGGTGATCCCCGCTTGACCATGAGGACAGCCTTGGTCACCTCGATCGTTTCGGACTCGGTGGATCCGTTCTCCTGTCCGGCCGCGAGGATGCGTTCGGCAGCCGCCTGCACCGCGTCTTGAACGGTCGTCGTCTCCGTCATCCCAACTTCCCTCCGCGCAAGCTGACGACTATTCGACCGCCGTCAGCGCAACCGGCGACGACCATAGCCCGGCTTCGAACGGTAGTTCGATATGGACTCTCAGCTGCCGCGGCGAATCGCTCACTCGGGTGAAACACCTGTTCAGCAGACCGACCATGATCAACCAAGGTTCGATGGAGCACCGAGGCGCCGCCTGAGTTCGTGAAGACACGCGGTCCGGCAGCGAAACGTCGACCACGTTGACGACCACAATGTTGGACATGAGCACCCCTGCCGAGCCGCCGAAGCCGTCACCTGCGCCAATCCCGCGTCGTTCGCGGTCACCGTTGCCACGGTGGACGGTGCCCATGGTGGCGACGCTGGTTGTCGTGGCCATGGTCGGAGTCTTGGTGGTGCTGTGGCGATGGATCGACGGCTTGGCGCTCGCCGACGTGGAGAAAAAGGCGGCCGCGCAGCTCGACGCCGTGAAGGTGGCGGCTTCGATCGCAGTCGGAGGCGGCGGCCTGTTCGCCCTCTACCTGGCGGCCCGTCGACAGCGCACACAGGAAATGGAACTTGACGCCCGGCACGCCGAGCTACACCACCGCGAGGCGGAACTTGCCCAGCGCGATCGGGTGCAAGCTCATGCAGAAGAAATATCTGAGATCAACCGTGTTCACGCTGAACGGGTAGCCGCGGCGAGTGAACAGGACGCTGTCGAGCGGCGGATCACCGACCTGTACACGAAATCTGTCGAGCAACTCGGTTCAGATAAGGCCCCGGTGCGTCTAGGTGGGCTATATGCGCTGGAACGCCTCGCTCAAACCAACCCGGAGCAGAGGTCGACCGTGGTCAACGTCCTGTGCGCCTATCTGCGCATGCCGTACACGCCGGCCACCGAATCACCCGATGAACACGCAGACGAAATGACTCGTGCCCTACACGCAGAACGCGTGCAGGAGCGTCAAGTCCGCCTCACCGCTCAACGTATCCTTGCCGCGCACACCTACTCAGGAGAAGACCCCCATAACCCGACGGCCGCCTACTGGCCTGAAACAGAACTCGACCTCGCGGGCGCTGTGCTCATCGACCTCGACCTCACTGGCTGCCGATTGGGCGTCGCTCAATTCGACCGTGCGACGTTCATCGGGAACACAATTTTTACCGAGGCTACATTCGATGGCAGCGGCGAATTCTTCGAGGCAACATTCAACGGTCACGCCTATTTTCGTGAAACTAAGTTTACAAAGGATGCCAACTTTCTGGGTGCGATGTTCGCGAAGGACGCCATCTTCGTCGAGGCGAATTTCGCCGGGAATGCCTTCTTTTCCGGATCTACATTCGCAGGCGAATCCAACTTTGAAAAAGCAAATTTTGACGAGAATTCGTACTTAGTCGGGATCAAGTTCGCCTGGGACGCGAACTTCGACCGGGCGACCTTTGTTGGGAAGTCACACTTAAACGAAGCGACGGTCGGGGGGCACGCCTACTTTGCAGAAACAACCTTCATGACGGACGTTACTTTTCGCGGAACGGCGATCACTGGGCAAGCATACTTCAATGGGGTGCAGTTTGCCGGAGACGCTGACTTTGATGAGGCCATGCTCGCCGGGTCCGCATTTTTCAAGCATTCGACTTTCGAGAGAAATGCCTACTTCAACGGGACGGCAATCAACGGAAAGGTGAACTTTTCTGACGCGTTGGCCGCTCACCTACCGGCGAGCCGGTCGGTCTGGCCCAGCGGATGGCATCTAGTAGCACTGGACGAAATTGTCGAGAATCGAGACGGAACCTGGCATCGCATCGTGCAGCTACAGGC